>CALFNI010000238.1 GCA_937902695.1 uncultured Rhodanobacteraceae bacterium | reverse complement strand
GGTGATCTTCCTGCGCGACCCGATGACGCCGCAGCCGCACGAACCGGACATCAACGCGCTGGTTCGCGCGTGCGACGTGCACAACGTTCCGTGCGCGACGAACATCTCGACCGCGCGGATGATTCTCGACGTGCTGACGCTGCGTCTCACGCAGAAGCTTTGACGCGGGCTCTGACACACCGATCAAACTGATCTTTCCAGCCAGTCGCAACACCAGGAGACACCATGACGAAAGCGATCCGATTCGACAGGACGGGCGGCCCGGAAGTAATGAAATGGGTCGACGTCGACGTGGGCAAGCCGGGCGAGGGCGAGATCCGCATCCGCCAGCATGCGGTCGGCCTCAACTACATCGACGTGTATTTCCGCACGGGCCTGTATCCGCTGCCGCTGCCAGGCGGTCTCGGCATGGAAGCCGCCGGCGAAGTGACGGAAGTCGGCGCGGGCGTGACGGACGTTAAGGTGGGCGAGCGCGTCGCCTACGTGGCGCGCCCGCCGGGTGCGTACGCGCAGGAGCGCGTGCTGCCGGCCGCGCAGGTCGTGAAGCTGCCCGACGCGATCAGCTACGAAGACGCCGCCTCGGTGATGCTGCAGGGCCTCACCGCGCAATATCTGCTGCGCCGCACGTACCGCGTGAAGGCCGGCGACACGATCCTGATCCAGGCTGCGGCGGGCGGCGTCGGCCTGATCGCGTGCCAGTGGGCGAAGGCGCTCGGCGCGACGGTGATCGGCACGGTCGGCTCGGATGAGAAAGCCGAAATCGCGAAGGCGCATGGCTGCGATCACCCGATCGTCTACACGCGCGAGAACTTCACGAAGCGCGTGCGCGAAATCACGAATGGCGCGGGCGTGCCGGTAGTCTACGACTCGATCGGCAAGGACACGTTTACCGCCTCGCTCGACTGTCTCGCGCCGCTCGGCATGTTCGTGAGCTTCGGCAACGCGTCGGGTCCGCTGCCGCCGATCGATTCGTCCGAGTTCGCCGGACGCGGCTCGCTCTTCTTCACGCGGCCGACGCTCTTCACGTATATGGGCAAACGCGCCGACTACGATGCGATGGCCGCCGAACTCTTCGACGTCATCGTGACAGGCAAGGTGAAGACGAGCGTGAACCAGCGCTACGCGTTGCAGGATGTGGGCAAGGCGCACGCGGATCTGGAAGGCCGTCGCACGACAGGCTCGACGGTGCTGCTGCCCTGATGACCGGCACGACGTAATGCAGTAATGCAGTAATGCAGTAATGCAGTAATGCAGTAATGCAGTAATGCAGTAACGCAGTAACGCAGAGGTGTCAGGACAAAGGCCGTGCCCGGGAAACCGGGCACGGCCTTTGTCGTTTACGCGTTTTTTACACGGCGGTCTGAAGCTTTGACCCGTCCTTTACGTGCATCGGCATATCCTGGCAGGCATCCAAAGTCCGTACAGGGAGAACACTCAATGGATGTGCTGTACATCGGGGGCCTGGTGCTGTTTTCGGCGCTGACCTTTGCATTGATCGCCGGCTGCGAGAAGTTGATGCAGTTCCGCCGTGGCGAGGGGGCGCGCTCATGACCTGGATCCTGTGGCTCTCGGGCTCGGCGACCGCGTTGCTGTTCGCCTACCTCATCTACGCGCTGCTGCGCGCGGAGGACATTGAATGAACCCGAACAATGTCCTTCAAACCGGGCTCTTTCTGGTCGTCCTGCTCGCGGCGGCGGTGCCCGTCGCGCGCCATGTCGCGAAGGTGATGGACGGCACCTCGCGCGCCGTGCGCCTCGGCGCGCCGCTCGAACGGCTGCTGTATCGCGTCGCGGGCGTCGATCCGTCGAAGGAAATGGGCTGGAAGCACTACGCGATCGCGACGATCGCGTTCAACACCTTCGGCGTCGGCTTCCTGTATCTGTTGCTGCGCTTGCAGGGCGGGTTGCCGGGCAATCCGCAGCAGTTCGGCGCAATGACCGTCGATGGCGCGTTCAACACGGCGGTCAGCTTCGTCACGAACCCGAACTGGCAGGACTCTTCGCCGGCGCAGCCGGTCGGCTCCCTGGCGCCGCTCCTC
>CALFNI010000237.1 GCA_937902695.1 uncultured Rhodanobacteraceae bacterium | reverse complement strand
GCGGACCGAGATCTTCGTCGAGGTTGCGCGCCGCAGCGGCCGTGACCAGTGCGATGGCCGTCATACGCTTCCCGCGTGCGAACGCAGGCCGAACGCTCGCGCGATGTCGCGGAGCGCCTTCGCGATGAACGCGGCGTCGCAGGCGCTGTCCTCGATGCATGCGTCGAGGTAGAGCGCCATTTCCTCCGGCGTGCGCAGATGCTCTGCGACGTCGTAGTCTTCGGTATTCCTACTGCGCGGCGTCTTGATCTGCACGGACCCATCGTAGTCGCGCGGCTACTTATTTCAAGCGGCTGCGGTCAAGCGGACGAGATCTTCCCGCTCGTCGACGGCGATGCAAAGCAAGCGCCCGGCCGAAGCTGAGCGCCGCTTCCTCAATTCTGTTGGCAGGACCAGTCCTCGAAATGGTAATGGTTGCTCACATCCCGAGTGACCGTGAGGAACGGGTGCGTTCCCGGCGAGCAGTAGCCCGAGTTCGGAACGTAGACGTTATGGTTGCGCAGGATGTCCGAGAAGTGATCCGCGCCGCCATGCGGGAAGCCCCACGAGGTAAGGTTCCCGGGCGAGACGCCATTCGCATTCGGGTAGATGTCGTTGTTCTTGTCAAAGATGCCTTTGAACTGGATCTGCACGACACCGCTCGACGCGGCGACGTCGAACTTCGCGCAGTCGCCAGGGCTCCCGGCATTGTCGGTGCAGATGCTCACGTGGACCATGTTGTTGCGATCCCACGACACCTGGCCCTCGACTCCGGGCGGTACCGAGAGGACGACGCCGACATGGAAGCTCGCCATCTCATAGCCGAAGAGGTAGTCGCCCGTGCCCGGGTCCCATTGGTTCATGCTGGACTTATCCGAGAAGATGTCGTTGATCTCACGCATGAAGTCCTGATAGCTCGCGTTCGGATAGTCCCACGCGACCTGTTGCAGGTTGAAAGGGTTGGGGTAGTTATGAGGGTTGAGCGGCACGCCGTAGTGGAGGATCTCGCCGTTGCTTGCGAGCGAAGGATCGTGAACATAGCTGTTGTAGAGGGTGTCGAACGCCTCCTGCACGTCGGGGTCGACCGGCATCATCTCGTCAGCCGCCTTGAACGAGCCACAGTCGGCGCCCTCACCAGTCTTCGTGCCCGCACCGCCTTTGCCCCGCACGGCGCTACTCGAGGGGCCACCCACAGGCCGGCAGTCCGAGTCCATGTAGACGTCGTATTTTCGGATCGCGTGATGCGGCAGGTCGTATACGAACGTGATGCCGACCGGCATCGTGTTCTTCGCCATTGTCTGCATCTGAGACGCCGTGCAGTTTGCGCAGGATCTGGCGGGAAACACACTCTGGGTCGCGTGCGCAGTCGGCGCGGCAACAACCAGCGCTAGGACAATAAATAACGCGTGCAGATTCATCGTTTCTCCTAATAGGACAAACGAGCGCATCGCATCCCCGGTGTGATCCTATCAGCAAAGGAGAAATTTCTACGCTGTCACTTGCTACGGGCGCTTGCAGGACGCCCTGACGTTGCCCACGCGGTCGTGGAATCACGCGCGCGTTGCGCCTTCAAGCTCATCCGTTGTATGCGTCAAAGATTCTGATAATTCGGCCCGCTGCCGCCTTCCGGCGTCACCCAGTCGATGATCTGGTAGGGGTCCTTGATATCGCACGTCTTGCAGTGCACGCAGTTCGCCGCGTTGATCTGCAGGCGCTTGCCGGCGGCGTCCTCGACGATCTCATAGACGGCCGCGGGACAGAACCGCTGGCAGGGATTGCCGTATTCCTCGACGCAGCGCGTGATGCAGATGTTCGTGTCGCGCACGTGGAGATGCACGGGCTGGTCTTCGTCGTGCTCGGTCGCGGCGAAATAGACCTCGGCGACGCGATCGCGCGGCGGCAGCGTGCGTTCGATGTAGTCGCGTCGGGGCGCTTCGTACTCGCCGATGCGTTTCAGCGATTTCCAGTCGGCATGGTTCTTCAGCGTCCACGGCGAGAGGCCGAGCGTGCCCGTTTCCCAGACCGCGTTCGCGAGGCCGAGCCAGAGTCCCTTGTAGAAGCCGGGGCGGATGTTGCGCACCTTCCGGAGCTCGGCGACGGCCGGCGATGCGCGCAGTCTCGCGTCCCAGCCTTCGGCCTTGCCGACCGCAACCACATGCTCGGCTGCAAGCATTCCGGAACGGATCGCCTGGTGCGTGCCCTTGATCTTCGGCACGTTGACCAGGCCCGCCGTGTCGCCGATCAGCATCGCGCCCGGCATCTCGACCTTCGGCAGCGACTGGTAGCCGCCTTCGACGATCGCGCGCGCGCCGGCCGAGAGGATCGAGCCGCCTTCGAGCAGCGGCTTCACCATCGCGTGGTTCTTGAGCTGCTGGAACGCCTCGAACGGCGAGAGATTCGCGTCTTCGTAGTCGAGGCCGGTGATGAAGCCGATCGCGACGCGGTCCTTGTCGAGGTGATAGATGAAGCTGCCGCCATACGTCGCGGCATCGAGCGGCCAGCCGATCGTGTGCACGACCTTGCCGGCCTCGGCGCGGCCGGGCGGCAGCTGCCAGAGCTCCTTGATGCCGATGCCGTAGGTCTGCGGATCGCAATCGGCTTCGAGCTTGAACCGCTCGATCAACCGCTTCGTCAGATGCCCGCGGCAGCCTTCGGCGAGCACGGTCAGCGGCGCCCTGATGTCGATGCCCTGCGTGTAGCCCGGCTTGTGCGAGCCGTCCTTCGCGACGCCCATGTCGCCGATGCGGACGCCGCACACCGCGCCATTTTCGTCGTGCAGCGTTTCCGCTGCCGCGAAGCCCGGATAGATCTCGACGCCGAGCGCCTCGGCCTGCGGCGCGAGCCACGCGCACAACGCGCCGAGCGAGACGATGAAATTGCCGTGGTTGTGCATCTGCGGCGGCACGATCGGCGACTTGATGCCGCGCGCGCCGTCCTTGAGGAACCAGAACTCGTCCTTCGCGACCGGCACGCAGATCGGCGGCGGATTCTTGCCCCACTCCGGCAGCAGCGCGTTGAGGGGCTCGGGCTCGATGACGGCGCCTGACAGAACCTGCGCGCCGATCGTCGACGCCTTCTCGATCACGCAGACGCGGATGTCGGGCTTGAGCTGCTTCAGGCGGATCGCGAACGCGAGGCCCGCGGGGCCGGCGCCGACGGTCACGACGTCGTATTCCATGATGTCGCGGTCGGTCATGCGGGCTCCGGAGGAAGGGCAGGCGGCGATTTTCGCGGATTCGCCGCCGCGAGGCCAATCGGGGCTCACTCGTGCGGCGCGATGTCGCTGCGCCGGTATTCGCTGCGGTAGGAATACGAGCCGCCCGGATGGATCGAGATCACGGCGAGCATCAGGCGGTCGCGCGCGTCGAAATAGCGGCGCAGGCTGCGGAGTGCCGGCGATCCTTCGGCCACTTCGACCTCGTGAGCGGCCTCGGCCGGCGTCGAGATCGCCGAAAGCGTCTGCTCGACGCGCCCCACGCGCGCAAGGAACTGATCCTCGAGCAGCGCGCGGATCGCGTCTTCCTGCCGATCGAACCCGGTCGGAAGGCCGTGCCAGCTCTCGCGCCGGTACACATAGACGCTCGCGATCGGCCGGCGCGTCCTGCGTCCGATGCGCACGCCGTGCAGCAGGATGCACTCGGTGCCGAGCCGCGTCTGCAGCCAGCCGGCGATCTCCTGGTTGGCGACGAGTCGGTCCGTGTAGCGCGCATGGAAATCACTCGATTCGTCGTACTGCAAAAGGTCGGCGATCGAATGCAGCGCGAGATCGAAATGCCGGTGCACCTCGGCGGTGCGCACGATGCTGCCCGCGCCGCGGCGGCGCGCGATGAGGCCGAGCTCGTCGAGCACGCGCAGCGCATCGCGCACGGTGTGGCGGCTGACCTTGAAGCGCGCCTTGAGCTCGGCTTCGCTCTCGAGGAAGCGGCCTACCGCGTGCTCGCCACGGCGGATCTCTTCGCGCAGCGTGTCCGCGATCTGCTGATAGCGCGGCTTGCGCACGCCGCGCGCGCTGCGCGCGCCATCGTGCGAGCGGCTCTCGTGATCGCGCGCGTCGTGGGGGCGGGCGTCGGGGATGCCATTCCGGGTCGCGTCATTCGCGTGCGCCATAATGCGGCTTGGACCTTGGGGACACCGATGACGGAAAACATAACAGACGCCATCGCCGACGACGTGCTGCGCGGCGCCACGGCGTTCCAGCAGCTGTGCTGGCTCGCCGCCGGACGACTCGACAGTACCGCGCTGACCGCGAGCTATCGCGCGGCCATCGACCGCGACAACCCGCGTCTCAACGCGTATGTCGATCTCGACGCCGGCGCCGTGTCGGCTGCGACTGCGAGCGCCGCGCGGCGTCGCGCGGGCAACGTGATCGGGCGCCTCGACGGGCTCGCGGTCGCGGTCAAGGACAACATCGACGTTGCCGGCATGCCGACGCGCGCGGGTTTGCCGGGCCGCCGCGCTGCCGTCGCGCGCGACGCGGCGGCAGTGGCGCGCCTTCGCGCCGCGGGCGCCGTGATCCTCGGCAAGACGCAGCTCTACGAAGGCGCACTCGGCACGACGAGCGCCAGCCTCCATGCCGGGCCAACCCAGCA
>CALFNI010000236.1 GCA_937902695.1 uncultured Rhodanobacteraceae bacterium | reverse complement strand
GCGTGATCGGCGAGGCGGTACCCTCGACCTTGAGCGCGTCGTACACCTTCGGCACGGATTCGCGCGGGAACTCGACGTCGACGACGGCGCCGATGATCTGGACGACTTTGCCCTGGCTCATTACATGTGCTCCGGATAATTCTTCAATTCGGTACAGCGCGAGTCGAAGTCGTGCTGTTTGTTGAATCCGCGGCCACGGATGGCCGCTTTTTGATTCTCGCGATCACGGACGATCGCACTCATACTGCCGCGGCGCCGCCGACGATTTCCGAAATCTCCTGCGTGATCGCCGACTGGCGCGCCTTGTTGTAGACGAGCGTCAGCGAATCGATCGCCTTCGTCGCGTTGTCGGACGCGCTCTTCATCGCCACCATGCGCGCCGCGTGCTCGCTCGCGAGATTCTCGAGCGCGGCCTGGTAGACCAGCGACTCGACATAGCGCGTCAGCACGTGCTCCATGACCGTTTCGGCATCGGGCTCGTAGAGATAATCCCAGTTGTGGGCGCTCACGAACTGATCGGCCGGCGGCAGCGGCAGCAGCGAATCGATGCTCGCCTTCTGCGTCATCGTGTTGACGAAGTCGTTATAGACGAGGCTGACGCGATCGACGCGGCCCGCGGTGTATGCATCGAGCATGACCTTGATGACGCCGATCAGCTGCGAGATCTGCGGACGCTCGCCGAGGTGCGCGACGCTGCCGACGACGTTGACCTTGAGGCGGCGGAAGAACGCGCTCGCCTTGCTGCCGATCGTGACGACGTCGATTTCGACGCCCTGCGCCTGCCACTCGCGGATCTCGCCGAGCAGCTTGCGGAAGAGGTTCGCGTTGAGGCCGCCGCAGAGGCCGCGATCGGTCGATACGACGATGTAGCCGATGCGCTTGACGCTTTCGCGCTTGACCATGAACGGGTGCTTGTACTCGGCCGTCGCGTGGGCGATGTGGCCGATGACCTGGCGCATCGCGCGCGCGTACGGACGCGAGGCGCGCATCAGCTCCTGCGCCTTCCTGATCTTCGAGGCGGAGACCATTTCGAGCGCGCGCGTCACCTTGCGGGTGTTCGCGACGCTCTTGATCTTGGTGCGGATTTCTCGTGCGCCTGCCACGTTGGGTTCAACCTATCGAATGAGCGATGACATTTCCGGCCGGATTCTTTGCGACCTTCCAAAGAAGCCTTACCAGCTACCCGTCTTCTTGAACTCCTCGATGCCCTTCTTGAACTGGGCCTCGATGTCGTTGTTCCAGTCGGCGGTGTCGTTGATCTTCCTGACGAGATCGCCGTAGTTGTTCGCGAAGTGCGCGTGCAGCGCCTTCTCGAACGGCAGGATCTTGGCGACCGCGATGTCGTCGAGATAGCCCTTCTCGGCCGCGTAGAGCGAGAGCGCGAGCTCGGCGATCGACAGCGGCGCGTACTGCTTCTGCTTCATCAGCTCGGTGACGCGCGTGCCGCGGTCGAGCTGCGCGCGCGTCGCGGCGTCGAGATCCGAGGCGAACTGCGCGAACGCGGCGAGCTCGCGGTACTGCGCGAGCGCGAGCTTCACGCCGCCGGACAGCTTCTTGATGATCTTGGTCTGCGCGGCGCCGCCGACGCGCGACACCGAGATGCCGGCGTTCACGGCCGGGCGGATGCCGGCGTTGAACA
>CALFNI010000235.1 GCA_937902695.1 uncultured Rhodanobacteraceae bacterium | reverse complement strand
GACGCCGATCGCGGCGGATCCGATCTTCGCGGACGGGTTCGACCCGTAGCCCCGGCGCGTTCGCGGCTTCCCTGAAAAAGTGTAATCTGTGGCGGCGCGCCGTTGCGCGGCGCGCCGGACCAGGGGAGCTCTCATGAAGACGAGCACGACCGCGATCGCGGCCACGCTTTTGTTTTGCGCAGGCGTCGGCATCGGCTATGGCGCGACGAAGAATGCACCGGTGCTCTACCGCGGCAAATCGAACGAAGAAGCCGGGCTCGCGCTGGTCGAGCAGGCAAAGCTCCAGACCGACAACGGCAGCTGGGAGCGGATCGCGGTCGGCCGCGTTCTCTATCTCGGTGGTCACAAGGTCGAAGGCCAGGCCATCTTCGATGCGATCCTCGCGGCCGAGCCCGAGGACAGTGACGAGTTCCGCATCGCGCGCGTCTACGCCGAAGCCCACGAGTGGGCGAAGGCCAAGCCGCTGTTCGACCGCTTCGTCAGCGAGGCGCCGAAGGACGAAAAGGGCCTCGCGGATGTCGGCGCGTATTATCTTCTTAACGGCGACCGCGCCACGGCCGAAAGCCTCTTCGACCGTTCGTTCGAGCGGAAGGACGAGCTCTGGGCGACGGTCAGCGCAGCCGGTGCGTATCTCGGCGTGCCGCCGCAGGAGTGACGCTCAGCGCTTCGCGCGCGCCATCAGGATCGACAGGCAGAAGTGAAACCCGACGCCGAGCGCGACCGTGAGCCCGATCGCGCGCAGCACCGGCAGCGACGAGACGGCCTGCATGCCGAACACGAGCAGCGCCGAGGCGACGCAGACGAGCGTCGCGTGCAGCGTGCGGCGGGCTTCGGCGGCGTCGGCGACCGGTCGCTCGAAGAACAGCGCGTAGTGCAGGCCGAGGCCCGCCGCGAGCGTCAGCGCGACGAGATGGAACAGCGACAGCGAAATCCCGGACGCGCGCTCGACGACGAGCACCAGCAGCGTCGCGAGCGACATCGGCGCGAGCACGTGCCATGCGCGACGCGCGCTCTTCAGCGAAACGATCACGGTCAGCGCGAGCAGGACGAACGCGACGCCGAGCGCGCGTAGGATCCGTTCGCGATATGCGATCACGAGGGATTCCGATGCGCCCTTGAGATCGAGCAGGCGCGCCGCGCCGTGGGTCGAATCGGTGAATGCGCTCAGCGCGGCAGGATCGCGCACGCCCGACAACGTGCCGAGCGCGAGCCAGCCGTCGGCGCGCCTGACGAGCATCGATGCGAGCCGCGCGCCGAACGGCGTTTTCGAGAACGCCTCGGCATCGACCGGCGGCAGCGTGCGTGCCGTTTCGACGTCGTCGAGGAACGGCGTGAAGAGATCGGCGCGGAACGGCAGGTCCCGGCTCGCCTCGGCGAGCGCGGCGGACAGCGTCGCGCGATCGGGCAGCCTGGCCTGTCGCGCCCGCTGCGTCCCGACGCTCGGCAGATAGCGGCTGGGCAGTTCGGCGGCAGCGAGCGCGCCTTGCCTGACGAGCGCATCGAGCCGCGGCTCGAGCGCTTCGGAGAGCGCCAGCAGCTTGTCGGCGTCGGGCGCTTCGAGCACGAGCAGGTAGCGCACGTCCGGCGCGCCGAGCTCGCCGCGGAGTTTCGCATCGCGAATCAGCAAGTCTTCGGGCACCGGCGTCAGCGCGGCGAGATCGTTCTCCCAGATCGGGCCCGGCACGCGCCAGAGCACGAGCAGCGCGACGATCGTCAGCAGCCACGGCAGCCACCACGGACGCGGCACGCGATCGATGATCGCGAGCGCGCGCGCGATCGCGGGGATGTCGGCCGCGTCGCGAAACCGCGACGGCAGCACGTATGGCAGCAGGAACCGCGTCGAAAAACCGGCGACGAGGAGGCCCGTGATGGTGAACACCGCGAGCTGGCGCAGACCGCTGACGCCCGAGGCGAAGAACGCCAGATACGCGATCGCGGCCGACACGATCGCGGTCGCGAGGAGCGGCCAGAGTGCGCGCACGCTCGTCACGGCGTCCTCGCCGGCGCGGCGATGGCTCAGCAGCCGGATCGGGTATTCCTGCGCGACGCCGAGCAGCGTGAAACCGAACGCGAGCGTGATGCCGTGCGCCGAGCCGAACAGCCAGGCGAGCGCCGCGATGCCGGCGAGCGCGCCGCTTGCGATCGGAAGCGCCGCGAGCAGCAGCAGGGCCGGGCTGCGGTACGCGAGCAGCAGGAGAACGATGAAGCCGATCGTGCTGACCGCGCCGATGCGATCGGCTTCGCCGCGCGTCTTCGCGCTGATCAGCACGCTGAAGTAGCCCGGCCCGCTGATCGTGAGATGCGCGGCGCCTGCGCCGGGCAATCGCGCGAACGCAGTCTCCAGCGCATCGATCGCGGCGCCCTGCGCGGTCGGGTCGAAACCGGCGCCGCGCGTCTCGGCGAGCAGCAGCGCGGCGCCGTCCGACGAGAACCAGACGCCATCGCGCATGGCCGGCGGCTTGGGCGGCGACCAGCGCTCGGCGAGCGCGAGCGTTTCCAGCGTCGGGTCGCGCGGCAGCAGCGGCTTCAGCAGCGAGGCCGCCGGCGAGGACAGATCCTCGACGCGCTGCTGCAGCTGATCGGACAGGTACGCAGCGTCAAGCCCGTGATGATCGAGCGTCGGCGACAGGAGATAGCGGTACGGGAGCCATTTCGCGTCGAGCGCGGCTGGATCGAACGCGCCGTTGACGACCTGCGAGAACTGCGGGTCGTTGCGCAGCGCGTCGGCGAGGCCGCGGCTCAACGCCGCCAGCCGTTCGGGCGATGCGCCGTCGATCGACAGCAATAGCAGGCGCGTGCCCGGCCCTTCGCCGATCTGATCCATCAGGAGCTTCTGATCCGGCGTTTCGGGCGGCGGCATGAAGCTGCGAAGGTCGGTGCCGATCTTGAGCGAGCGCACGGCGAAGATGCCGAGCACGACGAGCGCCAGCACCCAGGCGAGGACGTACAGCCAGCGACGCGTGCCGGCGGGCATCAGGGCGACGCGAGGCCGCGGCAGAGTGCGTCGATCATCGGCGGCGTCGGCCGGTTCGGCAGCTTCGCCTCGGCGAGCGATTCGACGAGCAGCACGTTGACGTCGCCGTCGGCGTCGAACGTGTGGAAGCAGCGTGCCGATGTGCCGGTGCCGTCGACCTCGAGCGCCGTGATGCGTCTGGCGAGGCGATCGTCGCGCGGCGTCAGCTTGAGATGCCAGGCGCTCGCGGTGCCGTTCGCGGTCAGCGTGAAATCGCGCGCGAGCGCTGCCGCATCGCCGCCGAGCAAGGCCGCGAAACCGCGCAGGAATCCTTCGAGCTCCGGCGCCTGGCTCAGCGAGAACGCGCGCGCCGGCTTGTCGCCGCGACGCACCGATGCCTGTCCCTCCGCGATCGTCATGTGCTCCTCGTACGGCGCTTTCACCGTGCGCGACAGCTTGCCGGGACCGTCGTACTCGAGCTCGCCATGCAGGATCAGCGGTCGTTCGAGCAGGCTCGAAAAGCGCACTTCGCTGAATGCCGTGCGCGACGGCGCCTCGCGCCTGAGACCGGCGACGATGGCCTGCGCGTCGACGCCCGCGTCAGCCGGCGCCGCGGCCGGCCAGAGCAGCGTCGCGATCAGAAGACTCAGTGCCGCCGTCGTGCTCGATCTTCCAGAAGTCATGCCAGTTGAACCAGTTGTAGGGATCCTGCCGCACGTAATATTCGAGTCGCGTGGCGTAATGCTGCACGAATGAGCGCAGCGCCGCCTTGCGCCCGGCGCGCGGCAATACGAGCTCGTCCGCGAGCGCCTCGAAGTAGAGATCGTAGCGGTTGCCGCCACGGTACATGCCCACGCACATGACGAGCGGCACCTTGAGCAGCGATCCGATCAGGAACGGCGCGACCGGGAACGGCGCGGGCGCGTCCATGAAATCGACGACGACGGTCTCCTCGCGCGCGCGCGCGCGATCCGCGAGCAGCGTGACGAGCGCGCCTTCGGAGAGCGCTTCGCCGAGTGCGAGCACGATGTCGGTGCCGGGGCGCGACGCATCGATGACGTTCCTGGCGATCGTCGGATTGAGCGAGTGCAGGATCCTGGTCATGGCCGGCGTCTTCTGCGTGTCGAGCAGCGCGGCGACTTTGACGTCGGGCCGCTCGGACGCGAGGACCCGCAGCACTTCGAAGCTCCCGACGTGCGCGCCGAGCAGCAGCAAGCCGCGATCGGGGCGCATGCGCGAAACGAGCTCGCCGAGGCCGTGCACCTTGATGTCGAAACGCGTGTAACGCTCTGAAAGCAGGAATACGCGATCGAGGATCGTCGAGGCGAAGCGGTGGATGTGCCGCAAGACCTGCCACGCGCTCGCCTGGCGGCCGAACGCGCGCTCGAGATACGCGTACGAAACGCGCCGCTCGTAGCGGCGCCGCACGAAGAAATAGAGCGTGATCGGATAGAGCAGCAGTCGCGTCGCATTGCGGCCGCAAGCGAGGGCGATCTTGGTTATCAGCCAGAGTGCGGCATAGCCGCCGCCCTCGGGCCGCGCGCTCCAGTGCTCGTCCTTCATGCGAGCTCGCCTTCGCCGCGCAGGATCGGTGCGTCGCCTCGGTCGATCCGAAAGCTGATACGCAGGCCGTCGCGCGCGATCGACAGCGTCGCGTCTTCGTCGGGCCTGAGCGGCGTCATGAACTTCACGACGCCGATGCGCGCGAGCCGACCGCCTTGCCTTTCCAGCGCGGCGGCGATGCGATCGAGCAGGACGACGCCGGGCACGATCGGATTGCCGGGAAAATGCCCCGGCAGCGAAGGATCCGTCGACGGGATGCGCAGCGGCTCGGTCATTGCAACGGATGCGTTCATGCGCGCGCGTTTTCGTGCGGGTCGTGCATGACGCTGTGCGCGAGCGCGGGCCAGCGCCGCACGAGCCGGCTCACGAACACCGGCAGCGAAGCGTGCTGGATGTCGCGCAGGTACCAGCGGCGGAAGGCGTATTCGCAGACGAGCAGCACGATCGAGGTCGCGTAACTGCCGAGATTGAGGAACCAGCGCCAATAGCCGTCCCCGATCGCGAGCGGCGGCGCGATGCCGAAGCGCGCGAGGAGGCCGTCGGGCACGGCACAGAGAATCAGCCCGGTCAGCGCCAGCGCCTGCGCGCCGAACAGAATCGCCCAGACCCAGGTCAGCGTGCGCGCGTAACTCCTGACGCGCGGCAGCGCGGCGCGCGCGGGGCTTTCGAGCACCGCGACCAGCCGTGCGATCAGCGGCTCGCTGCCGGGCACGAGAGTCCGCGCGAACAACGCGCAGAGCGCGAGATTGATCACCACCGGCAGGAAATCGAGCGTGATGTCGCCGCGTCCGGCGAGCGCGAGCGCGAGGATGCCGGCGGCCGCGGCGAGCCAGAGCGCGATCGCCACCGGACTCAACCTTCGAAGGCCGGGCCAGAGCACGAGGCTGGTGACCATGAATGCGGCGAGCTCGTCGAGCCAGCCGCGGCCGGTTGCGAATGCGGCGACGAGCACGGCGACGTACGCCGCGAAAACGAGCGTGCCGCGCCGCAAGCGGCGCGCCGGATTGTGGATCGGGGACGGAGTGGGCAAGGTCGCGGACACGATGGAAAAGCGCTGCGTGCAATGCGACGTAATGTAACATAGGGTCCTGCGCGGCATGCTGCATGGAGGATGCGATGGCGAGCGAGGATGCATACGACTGCGACGTGCTCGTCGTCGGCGGCGGACCGTCCGGCTCGACGACGGCGACGCTGCTGCAACGCCGCGGCCGGCGCGTGATCCTGCTCGAAAAGGATCGCCACCCGCGTTTTCACATCGGCGAATCGCTGCTGCCCTGCAACCTCCCGATCATGGAGGAGCTCGGCGTGCTCGAGAAAGTGCGCGCGCTCGGCGTCGTCAAGCACGGCGCGGATTTCCAGTCGCCGCGCGAGGGCGGCTACCAGACGTTCCAGTTCAAGCGCGCACTCGGCGCGTCGCCGCCGCATGCGTTTCAGGTCAAGCGCGAGGAGTTCGACCAGATGCTGTTCGAGCACGCGCGCGAGAGCGGCGTCGATGCGCGCGAGCGCGTCAAGGTCGACAAGGTCGAGATCGACGGCATCGGCAAGGTGACCGCCCACGCGCACGACGCGGACGGCAACGCCCTTTCGATCCGCGCGCGCTACTTCGTCGATGCGAGCGGCCGCGACACGCTGCTCGGCAGCGCGCTCAAGATCAAGCGCAAGAACGACAAGCACCAGAGCGCGGCGATCTTCGCGCACTTCAGAGGCGTCGAGCTCCGCGCCGGCGAGGATGCCGGCAACATCAGCATCTACAACTTCCAGCACGGCTGGTGCTGGCTGATTCCGCTGAAGGACGGCGTCATGAGCGTCGGCGCCGTCTGCTTTCCGGAATACCTCAAGACCCGGCGCGGGCGCAACGAGGAGTTCCTGATCCAGACGCTGAAGCTGATGCCCGATCTCTGGTCGCGCATGACCGATGCCGAGCGGATTTCCGAGGTCCGCGTCACCGGCAACTACTCCTACAGCTGCGAGCGCATGAGCGGTCCCGGCTGGATCATGGTCGGCGATGCGTTCGCGTTCGTCGATCCGGTGTTCTCGTCGGGCGTCTATCTTGCGATGCACAGCGGCAGGAAGGCCGCCGCGCTGGTCGACGCGGCGCTCGCCGATCCCTCGCGCGAGGCCGCCCTGCAAGCCGATTTCGCCGCGCGCATCCGGCGCGGCATCCGCGTCTTCTCGTGGTTCATCTACCGCTTCAACTCGCCGGTCATGCGCGGGCTCTTCGCGGCGCCGCGCAACATCTGGCGTGTCGAGGATGGCGTGATCTCGATGCTCGCCGGCGACGTGTTCGACAGCGCGCCGGTGCTGCGCCGGCTGGTCTTCTTCAAGGCGATCTACGCGATCGGCGGCCTCTTGCAGCTGCCGCGCTTCCTCGCCGATATCGGCAACCGGCGGCGGCAGGCGCGCTATGCATTCAGCGGGGGCAACACGCCGGTCGATCCGGCGTGACGCGCGTTCAGGCGGGGCGATTGCTCTGGATGTGATCGGCGAGCGCGCGCAGGCTGCCGAAGATGCGCTTGTTGTCCGGGTTGTCGGAGCGAAGCTGGAATCCGTAGCGCTTGGACACCGCGAGCGCGAGCTCGAGCGCGTCGATCGAATCAAGGCCGAGATCGCCGCCGAACAGCGCGGCGTCCGGATCGATCGCTTCAGGCTTGACCCAGTCGATGTTGAGGCTTTGCACGATGAGCTCGGCGAGCTCGTGCTCGGCGGGCGTCTGTGCGGCGGCGGGCGTATCCATCTTGCGACGACCTCGGCTCCCCTGCGGGGCGGAAAAAAGGCCGCGCAGTGTATCATCCGCGCGGCCGCGCATCCCGCCGGCGACAGTGCGTGAGCCCGTGTCGAATCTTCTTGCCCCCGATGTGATAACTGAACGCGATGAAGCGTTGCCGCCGTTGCGGATCGGCTATGCGCGCGCGAGCGCGGCCGAAATCCTGCGCGACCCCAACGTGGTGGCCGCGATCGGTTTCGACGGCGTCGGCAAGGGCGATTCGGGCGATCCGCGCTGGATCTCGGTGGGCCTCGACGCGGTCGGCGCATCGGCCGTCGAAGTCTGGCGCGGCAACGGTCCGATCCGCACGGGCCGCGACGGCCGCGTCCGCTGGAGCCACGACGACGACTACGGTTTCTTCGCGATCGAGGTCGAGGAGTCGGCGGGCGACATCGCCGCGGCCGCCGAGGCCGCGTACCGCGAGCTCGTCGCGTGCATTCAAAAAGGCGCGACGCCGCACGTGCTGCGGCTCTGGAACTACTTCGACGCGATCAACGAAGGTGACGGCGACGAGGAGCGCTACCGGCGCTTCTGCGTCGGCCGCGCGCGCGGCATGGCCGGCATCTGGCAGGACCGCTATCCGGCCGCGACCGCGATCGGCCGCCGCGACGGCGTGCGCGTGCTGCAGGTCTATGCGCTGACGGCGCGCACTCCCGGATTGCCGGTCGAGAATCCGCGCCAGGTCAACGCGTGGCGCTACCCGCGCGAGTTCGGTCCGACCCCGCCGACGTTCGCGCGCGGCATGACGACGCCGGCGGGCCAGCTGCTGATTTCGGGCACCGCGGCCGTCGTCGGCTCGGCATCGCGCCACCACGCGGATGTCGGCGCGCAGCTCGACGAGACGCTCGCGAACGTCGAGAGCCTGATCCAGAGCGCCGGTACGAACGGCGCGAAAACGCCCGGTCCCGGCAGCCTCCTCAAGGTCTACGTGCGCGATGCGAACGACGCGCCGCTGATCGTCGCGAAACTGTCGCACGCGATGCAGGGCGCCGACGGCATCCTCGTCCTCAGCGGCGACATCTGCCGCCGCGAATTGCTGGTCGAGATCGACGGCGTGCACACCTGAGGCGCGGAGCGCCTAGTCGATGATGCGTCCGGTGCGGTTGAACAGCGACTCGGCGGAATAGGATCGCGGGTGGATTTCGCGCAACTTGCGCGCCCACTCGACCAGCTCGCTCTGCAGCATCGCGATCGTTCGCCCATGCACGTGCGTGCGAGTGCGCAGCATCGCCGCCAGCCGGTCGCGAAGCGCCACGTCGGCATCCTGCTTCTTCAGCATGTCGATCGACTGCAGAGCCGGCGCGAGCGTCGCCTGCCTGCCGCTTCGGCCGATCACGAAAATGCGAAGCGGCGCCGCCGTCGCCTCGATGCAGGCGGTCGTCGCGGCGAGATCGGATGCTTCGAACACGTCGGCCGTGTTCGTCACGAACGCAACGATCGGCAGCACAGGCACGTCGCGCAGGTCCGGCGATCCCGATGTCACCGCGGCGAGCGGGAGCTTGGGATCGCACCAGACCACGTCGACGGTGCCGCCGGCGCAGGCGACCTCGCGCGCGACGTCGAACTCGAGCTCGGAGCCGAGCCGCATCAGGAGCTCCAGCAGCGGCACGCAAGCAGCCATCCCTGTCACCTCGGCGGATAGGTGGGGCGTTCCGGCGATCCGACCGGCCGAACGGTCGTGCGGCTCGCGCGAACGCGCATGATAAGCCCGACGAGGAGCCACGCGAGTGCCGCGTCGATCACGAGGTGCCCCTGCTTGGCGGTATCGGCGAGGCCGTCTCCGAGCAGCGTCACGCCGAGCGTGGCGACCATCGTGAAGACGACGAGCGCGCTCGCGTCCAGCGCTGCGCTGCCGGCGCGAGGACCCGGCCTGACGAGCAGGATCAGCAGGCCCAGCAGCGGCAACGCGAGCAGCGTGTACCGGGCCATCGCGCTCGCGTCGATGATGCGGCCGAGGCTCGGAATCGTCGCCGGCAGCTTCTCGAACGTGCCGCCCTCGACGTGGCCTATGTTGTCGGCGATCCACGGATCGAGCGCGGTCACGCCGTGCGCGGCGAGCCGCGCCGCGATCGACGGATGCCGGATCAGCGCGCCGATCTCGCGGCCGCGCGTGAAATCGGCGAGCCCGCGGCATGCGTGCTCGGGAAGATCCGGCAGTTCCCACGCACGCTTGCCGCCGTAGATCGCGCAGGCGGGATCGATGCCGATCTCGGCAAGCAGCGCGCGCGGATCGTCGGCGAACGGCAGCATGCCCGTGAACACGACGTCGGCGCGGTTGTATTGCCGGATCGCATCCATCATCGGGCCCTCGCGCATCGTCTGCGCGAGCTGAAGGAAGAGCCCGAGCAGCGCGCCCGCGATCACGGCGGCCGCGCGCCAGCTCGCGTGCTTCAGGCGCCAGCGATCGAGCATGAGCACGACGACGCCGAGCCCGAGCGGCAGCAGCATGTGCTGGATCTTGCTCGTCGCGAGCGCGAACGCGACGAGCGCGAGCACGGCGAAGCGCCCGCGCGATCGCGGCGCATCACGCCAGAGCAGCACGAGCGCGAACAATGCGTACGCGGCCAGCAGCGCGGTCCATTCGGCGTAGAACGTCGACAGATAGAGCGTGTTGCCGGGATCGGCGAATACGATCGGCACGAGCGCCGCGTTCGCGATCGCGGCGCGCGCGTCGTCGCGCCGCAGCCACGCGAGCGAGAAACCCATCGAGAGCACGAGCACCGCGAGCCAGCGCAGCGCCGCGACCCAGCGCACGTCGTGCGTCGTGTCGCCCGCCGCCTCGGCCGTGAACCAGATCAGCGCGGTCGCGCCGGTGAACGCGAGCTCGCTCGACCAGTAGCACATCGGATCGTGCGTCTCGATGAAACGATACGTCGCGTAAGGCGCTTCGGGGCTGTGCTGCTGCGGCGGCACGTCGGCGGGACGATCGGGATAGACATGGAAGCACGTCGTGTAGCGTGTCTCGTCGTAGCTGTTCGCATACGCGTAAAGCGGCACGTGCATGCAGAGCAGGAGCGCGCGCAGCGTGCCGATCGTCCAGAGCGCCGCGAGCAATGCAGCGACGAACGGCCGCTTCGCGACGGCCTCGATCATTCGTACCGGCCGGCGAGCGCGCGGTGGAACAACGCGCCGAGCGGCACGCATAGGCTCGCGAGCGCGTAATTGATCGCGAGATGCACGTGCTTGGCGTATTCGACGTCGCCGTCGCCGAAGAGCGCGGCGAGGCAGACGGCGAGCATACCCGTCGCGCACGCGAGCGCGAACGCGCGCGCGAGCGGCGGCGTCCCGCGCCCGAGGCACGCCGCGACGACGATCCACGGCAGGAGCAGCAGCGTCCAGGCGAAAAACGGCCGTTCCCCGAATGCGAGATCGAGGCTCGGCATCCACGCCGGCTGGTGCGCGTTGTTGGCGTCCTCGACCGCGCCGAGATAGCGCGGCTGCCAGGGCAGCAACAGATTCGGAATGTGCATCAAGGCGCGCGCGAGCCCCGGCGGATCGGAGATCAGCAGCCACCAGAGCTCGGCGCTGTGCCAGTTCTTGACGTTCGTGCAGGTTTTCTCGACGCTGCCCGGCATCGCATAGACGCTTTTCTGGATGTACTTGAGGCACTCGGCGTTGACGTCGAGGCGCTCGACGATGCGGTCGCGATCGCTCGTCTCCAGCAAGAGGATGCCGACGACGTAATCGGTGTTGTTGACCCAGTGCACGTAGCGCATCGACGCGCTGTTCCGCGCGCCGTTCGCGAGCTGGATGCCGGCGCCGAGCGCGCCGGCGATGAGGACGACGAGCGCAACCCTGCGGCCGACGCGGCCGGCCCCGATCAGCACCGCGAGGCCGAGCACGATCGGGAGCGCGACGTGCTGGTACTTGCTCGTCGCCAGCACCACCGCGCCGAACGCCGCCATCGCGAGCGCGCCGCGCGTGGGCCGCACGAGCGCGGCGACGATGCCAACCAGGGAGGCATAGAACCCGAACGCAGCCGCCGCCTCGGCGTAGAACGTCGAGAGATAGAGCGTGTTGGCCGGGTCCATCGCGACGAGGCCGAAGCCCGCGAGATGCGCGAGCGCGAGATCGGTGCGCCGCTCGCGGAGAAAAAACCGGGTCGCCCACGCGGCGACGGCGAACCACGCAAGCAGGCGCAATTCGCCGAGCCGCCGCACCGAATGGATCGTGCGGCCGCCCATCGCCTCGGCCGCGTGCCACGCGAGCGCCACCGGCACGGTGAACAGGAACTCGGACGACCACGTGCAGGCGTCCTTCGGCAACGGCGTGAACGCGAAACGCGAGTACGGCGCGGGCGGATTCGATTTGGTCGGATCGACGCCGGGCCGCCACGGCGCGATGTCCAGGCACAGGGAATACCGGATCTGATCGTAGTTGTTCGCCATCGCGAGCAGCGGATCGTGGCGCACGAGCACGATGCCGCGCGCGAGCGCGAACAGCGCGAGGACGACGAGCGCGACACGCGCCCACGACGGCAACCACGGCAATGACGGCATCGGCAGGCGCCTGGACGGAAGGCCGGAGTGTAGGTGGGCGGCGCGGTCGGTCTCAATCGCGCCGGAGTGCCGACCGCGTCACAGTCGGCGCGTGCGCCATACACGGTTTCGCCTGCCAAGGCGTTCCGCGAGCCCGCCCGTGGGGCCGGTGCTACGATGCGCCCAGCGCGGGCATTCGCCCGCAGGGGAGTGGAAATGAGAACGCGCCTGGGCCACTACGACATCGTCGCCGAACTCGGCCGCGGCGGCATGGGCGTGGTCTACAAAGGCCACGAGAGTTCGCTCAACCGCTACGTCGCGATCAAGGTGCTCGCCGATTCGCTGGCGCACGACGAGGCGGTCAAGGAGCGCTTCCTGCGCGAAGCGCGCAGCATGGCTGCGCTCAACGATCCGCACATCATCCAGATCTACTTCATCGGCGAGGACGAAGGCGGCCAGACCTACTTCGTGATGGAGTTCGTCGACGGCGAATCGCTCGGCTCGATGCTCAAGCGCGAAGGCAAGCTCTCCGTCGAGCAGTCGGCGAAGGTGATCTACCAGACCGCGATGGGCCTTTCGACCGCGCACGATCGCGGCGTCGTCCATCGCGACATCAAGCCCGGCAACCTCATGATCAACGGCCGCGGCGCGGTCAAGATCGCCGACTTCGGCATTGCGCTCTCGAACCACGATCTTTCGAAGAAGCTCACCACGACCGGCGAGTTCGTCGGCACGCCGGGCTATCTGTCGCCCGAAGTCTGCCTCGGTAAACCTGTCGACCAGCGCAGCGACATCTTCTCGCTCGGCATCGTCATGTTCGAGATGCTGACCGGGCGCATGCCGTTCACGGACGAATCGCCGCTCGGGCTCATGCTCGAAGTCGTCAAGGCCGAGATTCCGGACGTGCGCGAGATCAACCACGACGTCGATCCGGAGATCGCGCGCATCCTCGACAAGATGATCGCCAAGGATCCGGCCGAGCGTTACCAGAATTGCCATGAGCTCATCGCCGAGCTCGGCGCGCACCCGCTCGTCGCGAAGGGCGGCCCGATCGCGCTGCAGCCGAAGATGTCGGCCGCGGCCGCGACGATGATCGGCCAGAAGACGCCGGTCTCGGCGCAGACCTCGCTGCCGTCGACGCCGCGCACGCCCGCTTCGATCCGCCAGGGCACCGCGCCGCCGACGCGCGTGACGCCGTCGGGCATCCCGATGCCGCCGGCGCCGCCGGCTGCGGTGGCGCATCAGTCCGTGCTCGAACGCCAGAACGCGGCGCCGCGACGCTCGGCGCTGCCGTGGGCGATCGCGGCGATCGTTCTCCTCGGCATTGCCGGCGCCGCGTATGCATTGCGCGATCGCATTCCGGGCATGAGCGCGACAGCCGTCGCGACGACGGCACCGGCGAGCGCGACGCCTGCGACGGGTGCGTCCACGCAACCGGGCGCACCGCCGGCCCCGCCGCCGATACCCGCCGCCGACCTCGCCGCCGCCAACACGGCGCCGCCGAACACGCTGGCCGCAGCGCCGACGACGCCGCCCGGCCAGACGCCGGCGACTTCGGTCGAAGCGACGAGCGATGCAACGGGCGCACCGGCGGCGCGCGCGTCGCAGGCTGCCGTCGACGCGCTGCGCGAGCTGCCCGCCGCGCAGGCCGCGCAGGATGCGCCCTCGCAGATCGCGACCGCGAAAATGCCGGAAAAGCCTGCCGCGCCGCCGAAGCCGCACGTGCCGACGATCGCCGTCGTCGGCGGCGGCGACAACGTGATCTCGTCGCCGGCCGAAGATGCGATGGTGAATCTCCTGCAAAGCCGCGGCTTCCGCGTCATCGAAGGCGGCCATTCGGGCGGCGATCGTCCGAACCTGCATGCGCTGTCGGGCCGCGCCGACGCGGTCGTGTTCGTCAACGCGCGTCCGGTCGGCTCGCAGGAGATCGCGTACTACGGCCAGAGCTCGACGCTTTACACGGTGCAGCTCGGCGTGAAGGCCTACCGCGTCTCGGACGGCAGCGTCATGTGGACGAGCAGTACCGAGCAGGTGAACTTCACGAGCCTCAACGCCGCGGAGAAAGCCCGCGAGGCGATCGAGCCGATGCTCGATACGGTCGACAGCCGGCTTGCGGAGTTCCGCTCGCGCGGCGGGCGCGGCTGACGCGCGGCGCCCCGACTCCTCGACCGCGCCGCACTCCCCCCTCCCGCTTGCGGGAGCGGGGGAAACGCAAAAAAGATCGCTCGGCCGCATCTCTGCGTGGGCCGATACGCAACGCGGCCACTGCGCGGGCCGAAGCCCGCGCAGGGCGCGCGCGTCAGAAGTCCGGGTACAGCAGGACGCCGCCGGTGCAGCTGCCACCGGCGGCGATGCAGGCGTTCCAGTAGGGCACCACGGCGTGCTGGGACGCCTCGGCGCTGCGCAATGTCTCGTACACGGCGATCAACGCGGCTTCGCTGTACTGCGCGTTGACGCCGCACACATGGCTCGTCGCGCCTTTCGAGCAGATCGAATAGACCGCGGTCTGGCCGACGCAACCCGGTTGCTGGGACGTATACATCGCGATGTAGCCGGCAGCGCCGCGCGTGGCGTCGACCGCCGGCGGCATCAGACTGAGCTCGCAAACGTATTCGCTCGCTTGCGCACGCGCCGCACACGCGGCGATCAAGATCAGACAACACACGAGCACGTTCTTCATTGGCATCCTTTTCGAAGTCGTTGTGGTTGGCATCGCCGGCGCGTGCATGCAATGCGCCGACCCACGGATATACGATTTCGCGGCCCCAAGCGTACATGTGCGTTTGTGTGCAAACGCAGCGCGGCGTACAAATGTCTCCGTCCGAATGCGAAATGCAGGATCCGCGCGAGCGCGATCAGAGCAGCGTCAGATTCGCGTAGGAGAGCACGAGCCACTTCGAGCCCGCGTTTTCGAAGTTGATCTGCACGCGCGTGTGCGCGCCGGTGCCTTCGTAGTCGACGACGACGCCTTCGCCGAACGACGCGTGGCGCACGCGCTGGCCGAGCTTGAGCGGCGGCGCGGTCTCGAGGGGGGCCGAGCCGGCCCGTTCGCTGCTCCCATAGACCGGCCGGCTGACCTGCACGCGCGGGCGCACCTCGTGCAGGAGCTCGGTCGGGATCTCGCGCAGGAACCGCGACGGACGCGAGTACATCTCCTGCCCGTGCAGGCGGCGCGACTCGGCATACGTCAGCACGAGCCGCGTGCGTGCGCGCGTGATGCCGACGTAGGCGAGGCGGCGTTCCTCTTCGAGCCGGCCGGGCTCCTCGGTCGACTTCTGGCTCGGAAAAAGACCGTCTTCGAGGCCGACGAGGAACACCAGCGGAAACTCGAGCCCCTTCGCCGAATGCAGCGTCATCAGCTGCACGCAGTCTTCCCACGATTCGCCCTGCCCTTCGCCGGCTTCGAGCGCCGCGTGCGCGAGGAACGCGGCAAGCTCGGACAGCCCCGCGTCGAGGTCATCGGCCGTGCGGCTGAACCGGCTCGCGACGTTGACGAGCTCGTCGAGGTTCTCGACGCGCGATTCGGCGCTGCCGCGGCTGTCTTTTTCGTAGAAGTCGCGCAGGCCCGAGCGCGCGATCGCGTGCTCGATCTGCTCGGCGAGCGGCAGCGGCTCGTCGGCGTCCGGCGCTTGGACAATCGCATCGACGACGCGACCACTTTCGTAGTTCCCGCGAAAGCGGGAACCTGGCGCCTCCTGCTCTTCCGCCAGCAGCGACAATGGCACTGGGTCCCCGCTTTCGCGCGGACGACGGGAAGGGAGGAGGCAATCCTGCGACAGGTTGTCGATCAATTGCAGGAAAGCACGCAGCGCATTCTTTGCGCGCCCGGCGAGCGCATCGGTCGCGAGTTCCGCGAGCGAGGCTTCCCATAGCGAAGCCTCGTCGCGCCGCGCGCGCTGCCGGAGCGAATCGATCGTCCGCTCGCCGATGCCGCGCGGCGGCGTGTTCACTGCGCGCTCGAACGCGGCGTCGTCGTGCCGGTTCGCGACGAGCCGCAGGTACGCGAGCGCATCCTTGATCTCGGCGCGATCGAAGAAGCGCAGGCCGCCGTACACGCGGTACGCGATGTCATGCTGGATCAGCTGCTCTTCGAAGTTGCGCGACTGCGCGTTCGAGCGGTAGAGGATCGCGACCTCGCTTCCCTTCCGGTCGGCCGCCACGTACTCGCGGATGCGATCGATCACGTAGCGCGCCTCGTCCTGCTCGTTGTACGCGGCGTAGACCTCGATCGGCGTGCCGGCCGCGCCGCTGGTCCAGAGCTCCTTGCCGAGCCGGTCGGGGTTGTGCGCGATGACCGCATTGGCGGCGGCGAGGATGTTGCCCGTCGAGCGGTAGTTCTGCTCGAGCCGGATCGTATTCGCGCTCGGAAAATCGCGCAGGAAATCGTGCACGTTCTCGACGCGCGCGCCGCGCCAGCCATAGATCGCCTGGTCGTCGTCGCCGACGACGAACACCTTGCCGGTCGATCCGGCGAGCACGCGGATCCAGGCATATTGCAGCGTGTTCGTATCCTGGAACTCGTCGATGAGGAGGTGGCGGAAGCGCTCGCGGTAGTGTTGCAGCAGCGCATCGTTCTGCAGCCAGAGCTCGTGCGCGCGAAGCAGCAGCTCGGCGAAATCGACGAGGCCCGCGCGCTGGCACTGCGCCTCGTAGGCGCGGTAGATGTCGATCAGCGTCGCGTTGACCGGGTTGTAGCCCGCATGCAGCGCATCGGGCCGCTTGCCTTCGTCCTTCGCGCCGTTGATGAACCAGGCCGCCTGCCGCGGCGGAAAGCGCGCCTCGTCGAGGCCCATGCCCTGGATCGTGCGCTTGACGAGCCGCTGCTGGTCGTCGGCGTCGAGGATCTGGAACGTCTCGGGCAGCCGCGCCTCGCGCCAGTGCCGGCGCAGCAGGCGGTGCGCGATGCCGTGGAACGTGCCGACGGTGAGGCCGCGCACGTCGTTCGCGATCAGCGCTTCGGTCCGCGCGCGCATCTCGCCGGCGGCCTTGTTCGTGAACGTCACGGCCAGCACCGACCACGGCGAGACGTGCTCGACTTCGAGCAGCCAGCCGATCCGGTGGGTCAGCACGCGCGTCTTGCCGGAACCGGCGCCGGCGAGCACGAGGTAGTGGCCCGCGGGCGCGGTCACCGCTTCGCGCTGCGCGGCATTCAATCCATCGAGGAGATGCGAGACATCCATGATCGAAGTTTAACGGCGGCCTTGCCGGATCGCGCGAACGTCGCCATCGACGTGCGGGCATGAGCGCGATATTTCATCGCCGAGCAGTGAAGCGCCGCGGCGCTCCCGGACCCGCGCGAGGCACGCCCGGGCGCGCGCGCGGGAACATCGGCGGGCGTTCGCGCATCATAGTGGGCATGCCAGGCCGCCCGATCGCCGCGTTCGTGCTTGCTCTCGCGGCCGGCTCCGCCGTCGCCGCGGACGATGCGCCGGCGCACTACACGCTGCGCTATGACGCCGCCGCCGAAACGATGGCCGTGCGACTCTGTCTTCCGTACGCGGACGATTCGGTGCGCTTTACGGCCGATCGCGCGGCGGCGGGCTTCATCGAGGGCCTCGCGCGCACGAGCGGTCCCGCGCCCGTGCGCGAGCACGGCGTCTGGGCCGCGAACGGCTGGCACGCCGGCGAATGTCTCTCGTATCGAGCCGCGCTCGGCCGCATCGTCGACGCGGGCGATCGCGGGCTCGGCGCCCGGCACGGCGGCGCGATCGTCGTCGATCCCGATGTCTGGCTGCTTCGCACGGACGATGCCGATCGCCGCGCGCCTGCCGAGGTCGATGTCAAGCTGCCGGCAGGCTACGCGATCTCGGCCCCGTGGCATCCGGCCGCCGCGGGGAACGGCGCGACGCGCTTCAGCATGCCGCCGACGCCGAAAGACTGGCTGGCGCGCGTCGCGATCGGCCGGTTCGGGTCGAAGGACATCGCGCTGCGCGGCGGCACGCTGCGCCTCTCGATCCTCGACGGCGCCGACGCACCACAGCGCGCGATGCTCGAGGCGTGGCTCTCGCACGTCAGCCGGGCGACGCTCTCGGCATACGGCAAGCTGCCGCTCGACGACGTGCAGGTCCTGATCGTGCCCGATCGCGATACCCACAACGAACCCGTCGGCTTCGGCCAGTCCTCGCGCGGACAGGGCCACGCGCTGACGCTCTTCGTCGATCCCGACAAGACGCCGAAGGCGTTCGACCGCGACTGGGTCGCCGTGCACGAGCTCTCGCATCTCTTCCACCCGTATCTCGACGACGAAGGGAGCTGGCTCGCCGAAGGGGCGTTGAATCGCGCGATGCTGCGCGGGCTCGTCGCCTACATCCGC
>CALFNI010000234.1 GCA_937902695.1 uncultured Rhodanobacteraceae bacterium | reverse complement strand
GCTCCCAGCATCGCCGCGCGCAACAGATAGTCCGTGGCCGGGTGCGGAAGACGACCTTTCGCGTCCTCCAGCAGGCGCGTCGCCGCAACGAGCACGGCATGGCCGTCGCGCCGTGACAGGGCGTTCACGACATCGAGCATCGCCGCGACGTCGGCGTCGTCGACCTTGCAGCGCAGCCACGCGCGTTCGATCCATGCGCCGTGCAGCTCGTCCGGATCGAGATACGGGATCGTGCGCGCGGACAACCGCTGGATCGCATCGATCGTCGCGGCGTGCGCGTAGCCGCGGCAATCAGTGCCGTAGGCGCGCAGTAGCGCCACATCCGCCGAAGCATCGATGGGCAGGGCGCTGTCCGTTCCGTGTTCGGCCAGCGCGGCGGCGATCAGCGCCGCATCGGCGATCCTGTGCGTGCGCAGGTAGAACGGCGTCACTTCGATCTGCGACGATGGGCCGACGGGCTCGAGACCTCCAAGGCCCTCGAGAAGCGGCAGGTCGGCCAGCGGCAGCGTCTGGATGCCGCGCGCGTTGAGTCCGCCGAAGCGGGCCTTCGGCGCTTCGAGCGTCAGGATCGGGTGGAAATCGGAGTTGGCGCGCCGGGACAGCGCCGCCATCAGGGGCGCGAACGTTCGCCGGGTGCCGATGGCGTGCTGCCGCAGGCTTGCAAGATCGGGAATGCCGATGCGTTGCAGAGACTCGCGCAGGCCCGGTTGGTCGAATATGCGCTCGTCGAGCGCACCGACGGCGCCGTCCGCCCGCGCCACGATGATCAGATCCGAATCGTTCGCCAGGAATACGCGAAAATCGCGAAACGATTCGTTGAGCGCATTGACGATCGTGCCGACCAGCTCCTCGTTGATCTCGTACAGCTGGATCCACTGCACGAGGAGCCCGCCTTCGTTGAGATGCCGGGGCACGAATCGATACCACTCGCGCGTGAACAGGCTCGCCACGCCGGAAACCCACGGATTCGACGGCTCCGAGATGATGATGTCGTACTTCGACGCGTGCGAAGCGAAATACGCCTTGGCATCCTCGAAATGGATGTGGGCGCGCGGATCGAGATAGGCGCGCTCGACGCGCTTGCCGAAAGCCTTCGCGCCTTCGTACATCGCAGGCTCGATCTCGATCGTGTCCACGCTGCGCAGCCGCGAATCGCCGAGCAGCGTATGCACGGTAAGGCCGGATCCGAAACCGATGTTGGCGACGTCGCGCGGCGCCTTGTGCAGCGCGAGCGGCAGGACGGCGGCCAGGATCATCGTGGATTCGTCGGGCGACTGCGCGCCATTCCCGAGCACGGCAAGCGACGCATCGGGCTTGCCGTTGGTGGCGATGCGCATGATCCCGTTCGCCTTGTCGGCGACGACGCCGATGCTCGCGGTCTTGCCGTCCTTGTAGTAGACGACGCTTTCGTTCGGCACCGCGATGTGCGGAATGCCCGTGCGATAGACACCCGATGTCAGCACCGCCGGATCGAAGCGCGCGAATGCGAGCACGAGCGCGATCGCCGCAGCGGACGTCACGAAGGCGCCGAGATACTGCGGCCGGCTTCGTGCCGTCGCGGGCGCGCGGCGCATCAGCACGAGTCCGAGCGCGATGTCGGCGGCAGCGGCGACGATCATCGCGAGCTTGAGCCCCGCTCCCGGGATGAGCACATGCATCGCGAGGAACACGCCGAAGATCGCGCCTATCGTGTTCGCCGCATAGACGCGGCCGACACTCGCCTCGCCGACTCCTTCGCGCAGCAACGCCAGCGTGAAGAGC
>CALFNI010000233.1 GCA_937902695.1 uncultured Rhodanobacteraceae bacterium | reverse complement strand
GCGCATCGGCCGCGAGCGCCGCGGCCGCCTTGCGATCGCCTGCATCGACGTACGCGTCGAGCAACACGGCGGCCGCTTCGAGCGGACGATCGGGCGCGCTCTGCGGATCGCGGTCGCGACGCACCGACTCGGCGAGCGGGATCGCGGCAGCCGGATCGCCGAGCGCGAGGCGGATCCCGGCTTCGTCGAGGCGCACGTCCACGACGGCGTCGGTCGTGGCGTCTTTGGGCGTGCGCTCGTTCAGCCGATCGAGCGCGGTCTTCGCGTCCGCGAACGCGCCCGTTTCGATCAGCGCGTAGACATACGCGATCGCGCCGAAGCGATGCAGCGCCGGATAGTCGACGGCGTCGAGTCGCGGCAACAGCGCGCGCAATTGCTCGAGCGCGACCCGATGGTGCAGGAGGTAGTGATGCGACTGCGCGATGTTGAGCCGCGAGCCGAGCTCGGTTTCGTTGAGGCCGGCCGCCGCGCCCATCTCGGCCGCCTGCTCGTAAAGCAGCAGCGCGTCGGCCATGCGGCCACGCGTCGTCGCGATGTAGCCGAGACCGTCCGTCACGCGCGCCAGCAACAGCCGATCGCCGACCGGCTCGAGCTCGAGCCGCGCCCGAAGATAACTCTGCTCGGCGCCATCGAGATCGTTGCGCACGACCTCGGCGATGCCGAGGCCACGCCACGCGAGCCCGAGGCTGCGCCGCCCGGCGACGCCGTCGAGCTGGATCGCACGCCGGAAATACGCTTCGGCTTGCGCCGGATGGCCGCGCGCGAGCTCGCCGTCGCCCATCGCGGTCCACGCGTCGGGGAGCCAGCGCGGCGGCGGCGCAATGACGGCGCCGCGATCGACCAGCGGCCGCAGCACGTCGATCGCGCGTTCCGGCTTGCCGAGCTGCGTCAGCGCCTCGGCTTCGAGCAGCACGACCTCCGGCGCCTCGGCGACCGCCTTCGGCGCGCTGTCGATCATGGCGATCGCGCGGCCGTTCTGCGCATCGAGAATCGCAGCCTTCATGTGCGCGGCCAGCGCGAGCACGTCCGGCGAGACGGGATCGCCTTCGTCGCCCGTGCCCTCGGGCGCGAGCAGGTCGCGCAGGTTCCTGGCAAGACGGCTCGCGGCGGCGACCGGATCGGCCGCGCGCGCGCTGACGATTTCGGCGCTACCGTCCGCGTTGAAGACGGTTGCGTCGAGGCGCCAGTCCTCGCCGACGCGGGTGGCCTCCGAATCGATCACGATCGCAGCGCCGGTCGCGGCTCGAAGTGCCGCGACGCCTCCGTTCGGGCCTGCGTGCGCGACTGCTGCGAGCGTCGATTCGTCCGGCACGACCGCGTGACCCGGCACGCCCGCGAGCGCCGATGCGCTCAGCGACATGACGCCGAGCCGCATCCAGCCGTCGTCGGCGGCCATGCTGTGCACGTTGGTCGGCGTGACGAGGATGAGGCCCGGCACGGTGCTGCTCGCGGCAGGCGTCGGCGCCGCGTGCGAGACCGCGTCGACGGCGGGCTTTCGCATCTGCACGACGGCGAGCGCGACAATCGCGAGCGCAACCGCCGCGAGCGCGCCGAGCTCGAGCGCGCGACGGCGCGGCGACGTCGACGCGGGCCGGCCTCCTTTCGCGTCGTCGCCGAATGCCGGTGGTGTCGCCGCTTCGTCAGGAGGCGCGTCCCCGCTGGAAATGCTCGGAGGTTCCGCAGCGGGCATCGCTGGCGCCGCGTCCGCGACGACTTCGCTCGTCGGCGCGACCCACTGATATCCGAAACGAGATACGGTGCGGATCGTGCTCTGCGCGTTGCCGTCGTCGCCGAATGCGCGGCGCGCTTTCAGCACGGCCTGCGCCAGCGTCGCATCGCCGCCGTCGACACGGCCCCACACCGCCGACAGAAGCTCGTCGCGACCGACCGCGCGATGGCGGTTCTGCACGAGATAGACGATCGTCTCGAACACGCGGATGCCGACCGCGACGTCGGCGCCGTCCTGCAGCAGCCGCCGGGTGTCGGGGCGCAGCTCGAAATCCTTGAAGCGATACGACAGCATCGGAAAGTCTGAATGTCAGCGCCCGCTAGCATGCCAGAATGACGGCGCGCGAATCCTGCCGCCGCGACTAGGCCGCATCCTCGACGGCATCCGGCACGAACCTTCCCTGCCCGTCGAGCTCGGCGCAAAGCCCGCCGAGCGCGACGAGCTCGGCATAGCGGCCCTGCTCGACGATCTCGCCGTCCTTCAGCACGAGGATCATGTCGGCATTGCGCACCGTGGAGAGCCGGTGTGCGATCACGAACGTGGTGCGGTTCTCGGTCAGCGCGTTCAGCGCGCGCTGGATGCGTGCCTCGGTCGCGTTGTCGAGCGCGCTCGTCGCCTCGTCGAGGATCAGGATCGGTGCGTCCTTCAGCATCGCGCGCGCGATCGCCAGGCGCTGCCGCTCGCCGCCGGAGAGCGAACGGCCGCGTTCCGCGACGAGCGTCGAATAGCCTTCCGGCTTGACGATGACGAACGCGTGCGCTTCGGCGGCCTGCGCGGCTTTCTCGATGTCCTCGTGCGTCGCGTCCGGATCGCCGATGCGCAGGTTGTCGGCGATCGAGCGATAGAAAAGGCCGGGATCCTGGAACACGACGGCGATGTGGCGGCGCAGCGATTCGAGCGAGACGTCGTGGATGTCGATGCCGTCGATGGTGATGCGGCCTTCGCTCGGATCGTACGCGCGGTACAGGAGGCTGAGCGCCGTCGTCTTTCCGGCGCCGGTCGGCCCGACCAGCGCGACCGTGCCGCCGGCGCGCACGCGAAACGTGAGGTGCTTCAGCGCGGGACGCGCCGCGTCGTAGCCGAACGATACGTTCTCGAACGCGACCTCGCCGCGCACGTCGCGCGGAAGATCCGGCGCGCCGGGCTTCTCGTGCAGGTTGCCCTGCGCGTCGAGCACGGCGAAGAAATCGCCGAGCGAGTGCGTCTGGAAGAAAAGTCCCGAGATGAATCCGGCGAACTGCTCGAGCCGCCCGATCAGCATCATCGCGAAGCCGACGAAGCTCACGATGTTGCCGACCGTGACCTCGCCCTTCGCGTTGAGCGACGCGCCCAGCGCGAAGATCGCGACGATGGTCAACGTCGACGCGGCGCGGTTGAACACCGAGAGCACGGCCCAGCCGCGCAGCACCGGGTATTGCGCGGCGAGCGCCCGCTTCATCATGTCGCGTATCGCGACGACCTCGGCGGCGTGGCGCGTGAAGCTCTGCACGACGAGCACGTTTCCGAGCACGTCGCCGGCACGCTCGCTGATCTCGTGGTGCAATTCCTCGACCTCGCCCTGGCGCGCGTGCGTGCGGCGCATCGCGATCGCGTTGAACGTCGCGAAGCTCGCCATCAGCACGACCATCAAGAGCGCGAGCTTCCAGTTGATCCAGAGCGCGAGCGGAATCATCACGAGGATCGAGAGCAGCGTCGCGAGATGCTCGCGGAAGAAACCGAGCCAGA
>CALFNI010000232.1 GCA_937902695.1 uncultured Rhodanobacteraceae bacterium | reverse complement strand
AGCGTCGCATCGCCACGCTGCACGGTCATTCGAAGCTCGACGCGAAGATCGCGTCGCCATCCTGCGTCGTCGCATCGTTGGTCAGGCGCACGGCCATGCAATCGAGCGGCGGCGGCGTGATGTTCATCGGCGGCACGTAGATGACGCCGCCGGCAATGATCTGCGTGCCCTGGAACGTGATGCCGGTAAACGCCTGCGTGCCGGGCGAGGTGAGGCCGAAGTTGTACGTCTCCCTGCCGCCGGTGCCGTAGGTCGCGTCGAGCGCGCCGTCGGCGTCCAGGCGCAGCGAGATCGCGTACTGCATGGAGCCGTTCACGGCAGTGCCGACGAGCAGCACGCGGCCGTCCGGCTGTTCGGCGGCGCCCACCGCGGCGTCGATACCGTTCGCCTCGAGATCGAAACCGATCGTCACGCGGCCGTTGTCGCCGAATGTCGTATCGGGCGTGCCGTCGTCGTTGAGGCGCGCTGCGGCGACGTCCATGTTGAGCATCGAGAGCGGCGAGGTGTTGGCGTAACCCGGGATCAGGAGCTTGCCGTCGCCGGCAACGACGATGCCGAACGCATACGCATTGCTGACGCCGGTGCCGGGATCGAACGCGACCGTCGTCGAGCCGCTGCCGTTGAACGCCGTGTCGAGCGTGCCGTCCGGCAGCAGGCGCGCGACGCCGAAGCGGATTTCGTTGTTCGGCGCGCTTTCGTTCGCCGTGCCGGCGACGACGATGCGGCCCTCGGCATCGATCGCGACGCCGTTCGCGTTGTCGGCTTCCGCGGTTGCGCCGGGGAGGCCGAAGCCGAACGTGACGCGACCAGCGTCGCCGAAGCCCATGTCGGGCGAGCCGTCCTGCATCAGGCGCACGACCGCGACGTCGGTGCCGGCGACGCTGCCGGTGCTGCCGGCGATGATGATCCTGTCGTCGGGCTGGACGGCCACCGCATAGGCCTGGTCGTTGCCGGTGCCGTCGCTGAACTCGAGCGTGGACTGGCCCGTTCCGGCGCCGAACGACGCATCCAGCGTGCCGCCCTGCGTCAGGCGCGCGACGGCGAATGCCTCGCTGCCCGATTCGGTGCCGCGCGTCGTGCCGGCGACGACGATGCTGCCGTCGCTCTGCAGCGCAACGCCGTCGGCCTGGTCGCTGCCGGTACCATGGTCGAAATCGATGGTCGCGAGCCCGGCGTTGCCGAATGTCGTGTCGAGCGAGCCGTCCGCGTTGAAGCGCGCGACGAGGAAATCGGAACCCGAGGCGCCGTTCGCGAGGCGCGTGCCGCAGATGACGATCTTGTCGTCGGGTTGGACGACGGGCCGGCAGCCGCTCGGCTGCAGGTCGCCATCGGTGATGCCGGCACGCGCAAGGCCGTCGACGCCGAAGGTCGGATCGAGCGTGCCATCGGCCGCCGATGCGGCGTCGAACGAACATGCGCTGGCCGCGATGACCGCGACGACACTCTTCCACATCACCCGTTGCAACATGACTGCATCCCTCGCTTGCCGTCGTTGCGTCCTGCATGTCGAATCGATGTACTGCTTCGATCCGTCGTCCTGCGTGACGCTTCGTCGGCACATTCCACACTTTGCCGATGAACGCGCGCTCGCCGGCACAAACCCCCATTGCGGGATGATTTATGTACCTGCTGCCCGGGTGAACGGCATCGGCAATATCCACTGCCGGGCCGTCAGAAAACGCTGACGCAGGCCGTACGAGGCGTGTGATGCAGGTCGCGTTTGCTTTGACGTCAGCTTGGTAAATGGCGGATGAAATCCGCTAGAAACGGCTTCCGGCGCCATTTTTTTCGCGGCGCCTGCACGACGCTGTCGCTCCGCTGATGCGCGGATACGAAGAGGGCTTGAAACGCCCATCGTGCGCGACGGCGCCATGCCGAGGGCGGATCGGAGTCGAGAACCTGCGTCTTCCCGCCGGTCGTGTCGTCGTCGACGCGGGCGTCTAGTTGCGAGCGTGAAGACGCCGGTCGGCGTCTCATGGCCCTTCTTGCCGGTCGGGACCGTGCAGACCGCGATCAGGATGCCGTTGCGGTAGGCGTACGCGCGCTGGCGGTTAGGCTGACGATGACGGCCATCGGGCTCATCGTGCTGTTGCCATGCGATGCGGCGGCAGGGTTACGCCGAATCGTCGTGCCCTTGCACGCCGTGCCGCGCGAGACCGGACGCGGGACACTTCAGCAACGCCGAGCGCGTCAGCCAGTGCTGGTCCGGGTAATACGAAAAGACGAACTGGCCGTCCTTCAGCACGTCGATGATGGGCTTCGCGATCGCGGCACGGAGCGCGGGACAACCCCAGCTCCGGCCGAGTCGGCCCATCTGTCTGCCGGCGTCCGGATTCACATACGCGGCGCCGTGCATGACGATCGCCCGCGACAGCGCCGCATCGTTGATGCCCTGCTCGAGCCCATCCATGCGCAGCGAATAGCCGTTGTGGCCGACGTACGTGTCGCGCGTCACGAAGAGGCCGAGGCTCGATGCGTGGCTGCCGTCGTCGTTAGAGAAGCGCGTCGGCACGTCGCCGCCCGAGCCCTGCCCGTGGGCGACGACTTCCTCGTAGAGAAGCTTCCCGGACGTGAGATCGAATACCCAGAGTCGTGGCTGCAGCGAGGAGCGGCTGTAGTCGATGACGGCGAGCCGCGCCGCGTCCCTGCCGACGCCTTCGCCCTGCGCGCAATGCATCGCGGAGAGTGCGAGTTCCAGCACTTTCGGATCGGCCGCTGGAGCGAGATGGGCGAGATCGGCGGCAGACGGCGCCGACGGCACGACCGCTTTCGCGGCGACGGCCCGGGGCGTCGTCGTCATCGATTGGACGGCAGCAGGAAGGGCCAGAGCGGCAAGCAGCGCGAGGGAACGGCAGTACATGCCGCGAAGTCTAACCGAAGGATTCATCCGGACGCGCGCCGTCACCTCATGCCAACAAGTTGGCCCGCGGCTGTCCCCCGCGTGAATCAGGCGCCGCGAAAGCGTCGAACTCGGCGGCGATTCAGCCCTGCCGCCGCAAGCTTTCGTTCCGTGGGAGCCCTAAGGAGAAAGTGCCATGGCAGAGGACACTGCAATGCGCTGCGCACATCCCGGATGCACGTGCCACACGCAGGACGGTGAACAGTTCTGCAGCGACGCGTGCCGCCGGTCCGTCGAAACCGGCGTGCAGAACGGCTGCCGCTGCGGACATGCCGGTTGCACCGCCACCGCCTACGTGCGGTCGCGCTCCGGCAATGAAGTCCGCCGTTCGGCGGCGATGCGAGGCTGAATCCCGGACGCCGCGGTCGCTCAGGGCGCGGGCGCCGAGCCGTTCCGGACGATCTCCGCCGCGACCGCTTCGAGGAGCGCCCGCGATTCGATCGGCTTCTCGACGAATCGGATGCGCTTGACCGGCGGCAGATCGTCGACATGCGCGACGCCGCCAGGCCGCACGAACATGATGACCGGCCCTTCGTAGCGGCGATCGAGGAGCGCTGAAAGCGTGCGCACGCCGGTCATGAGGCTCATCTCCTCCTCGACCAGCACGAGATCGGGAAGACCGTACGATTCGATTTCCTGCAGCGCCGCCGTGCCGCTCTGCGCCGCGGACACCGAATAGCCGTTGCTGCCGTGCCGGACCAGCACGTCTTTCGCGGCCGTGC
>CALFNI010000231.1 GCA_937902695.1 uncultured Rhodanobacteraceae bacterium | reverse complement strand
GAGGGTAAAAAGAAAAGCTACGCGGGCTTGCTGATCTCGTCGAGAAAGTCGACCGCGCGCCGCAGGTGCGGAATCACGATCGATCCGCCGACGACCAGCCCGACGCTGAAAATCTCGAAGAACTCGTCCTCGCTGACGCCTGCCTCCTTGCACTGCGCGACGTGGTAGCTGACGCAGTCGTCGCAGCGGAGCACGAGCGAGGCGACGAGCCCCAGCATCTCCTTCGTCTTCACGTCGAGCGCGCCGTTCTGGTATGTCTGCGTGTCGAGCGCGAAGAAACGGCGCACGACCTGGTTGTCGTGGCCGAGAATCCGCTCGTTCATGCGCTTGCGGAACGTGGTGAAATCCTCGACGCGGCTCATGCGCCGCCCTCCGCGTCGTTGGAGGCCTCGAACAGCGTCTTCAGCCGGCCGCTCCGCTCGGCCGCCACGAGATCGTCGTAGCCGCCGACGTGGGCACCGTTGATGAAGACCTGCGGCACGCTGCGGCGTCCACCGCTCCGCTCGAGCATCTCGGCGAGCTTGCCGGGCTCGCGGTCGACGCGGACTTCGCTGTAGTCGCAGCCCCGGCTCTTCAGGAAGTTCTTCGCGGCGACGCAGTAGCCGCAGACGCCGGTCGTATAGATTTCAGCCTGGGGCATTGCTGCCAGATCCTCCGTTCGAACCGTTTTTCGACGGCGCCGAGATTGGGGGCGCGCGCCGTGCAACGCAAGGGACGATCTACGCGGCCGACCGATGAACGGCCGCTGAGCCTTGCGGCGCCAGCGCCCCGAAAATGCCCCGTTGCGGGCGGCCTCTGCTGGCAGCCGAACTCGGCGCGCGCTATGGTGTCCCAGCACGACCCACCCGCTTTCGCCATGCCCTCCCTGCGCGCCCTAACCTTCGTCACGGCGGCCTTCGTCACCGGCCTCGCCGGCGCCCGCGACAACGACGTCAAGCTGCCCGACATCGGCAGCTCGGCGGGCTCGGTCATGTCGCCGCAGGACCAGCGCGACTACGGCGCGCAGGTGCTGCACGAGCTGCGTTCCTACGACATGGTTCTCGACGACGCGCTGCTCGACGAGTACATCAACGCGCTCGGCTACAAGCTCGTTTCGAACAGCGACCGGCCCGATCTCGCCTTCACGTTTTTCGTCGTGCGCGATAACGAGATCAACGCGTTCGCGGTGCCGGGCGGCTACATCGCGGCAAACGCGGGCCTCATCATCAACATGTCGCGCGAGGACGAGCTCGCCGCCGTGCTCGCGCACGAGATCTCGCACATCACGCAGCAGCATCTCCTGCGCGCGTTCGAGGACATGAAGAAGATGTCGCTGCCGACGATGCTCGCGATGCTCGGCATTCT
>CALFNI010000230.1 GCA_937902695.1 uncultured Rhodanobacteraceae bacterium | reverse complement strand
GCACGATGATCTCGAAGCCGTCCTCGCCGGTATAGCCGGTGCGCGCGATGAAGAGGCCATCGCCCTCGACCGCGACGAACTTGCCGAGCTTGGCGGCCTTCGCGCGCGTGTCGGCGCTCAGGATCCCGAGCGCCTTTTCGCGCGCGTTCGGACCCTGCACCGCGATCATCGAGAGATCGGCACGCTCGGTGACGCGCACGCCGAACGGCATCGCCTGCTTGCCGATCCACGCGAGATCCTTGTCGCGCGTCGCCGCGTTGACGACGACACGGAACCAGTCCTCGGTCAGGAAATAGACGATGAGGTCGTCGATGACGCCGCCCCTGTCGTCGAGCATGCACGAATAGAGCGCCTTGCCCGGCTTGGTCAGCTTGTCGACGCTGTTGGCCAGCAGGTGGCGCAGGAAGTCGCGCGTGCCTGCGCCGTGGAGGTCGACGACGGTCATGTGCGAGACATCGAACATGCCCGCGTCGCGGCGCACCTTGTGGTGCTCGTCGATCTGCGAGCCGTAGTTGAGCGGCATGTCCCAGCCGCCGAAGTCGACCATCTTCGCGCCGGCGGCGCGGTGGGTCTCGTTGAGGATGGTCTTCTTGGTCATGGGCTCGGGACGGGTCGATTTCGCGGGCGCGCATTATAGCCGCCCGGGTACGACACTCTCCTGGCGCACCTGCGAGCCGGCCGCTTCGCGACGACCGCTCAACCTGCCACGCGCACCTTCAGCGTCGTCCCCTCGCACCCGGTCACTTCGACTTCCTGCCCCGCCGGGAGATCCGGACCTTCGGCGAGCCACGCGCCGTCGCCGACCCTCACCTTGCCGCGGCCGTTGACGATCGGCTCGACGACGACGACGCGCCGCCCGATCATGCGCGCGCCGCGGCGGTTCAAGAGCGGCTGGTCGTTGCGCAGCTCGGCGAGCGGGCGCACGAAGCGCCAGTAGACCGCGCAGCTCGCGATCGCCAGCAGCGCGAAAACGATCGCCTGCGCCAGCGCGGACATCGCCGGCAGCACGAACGTGAGGGCGCCCATGACGCCGGCGGCGATGCCGATCCAGAGCATGAAGTAGCCCGGAACAAGAACTTCGGCGCCGATCAGGACGAGCGCGAGAAGCCACCAGCCGTAGTTGCCAACGAGGTTTTCCATATGCACGCTCACTCAGCTCGAACGTTCACGAGAATCTTCGCCTGCCCCTTCCTATGAAGGGAGGGCTCGGGAGCATCAGCGCACCGGAGGCGGCGCAGGTCCGCGCGGCACCGGCACCTTCTCGGCCGCTTGCTGCTTGTCGAGCGCGTTGCGTGCGAGCTCGGCGATGCCGGCCAGCGAGCCGATGATCCCTGTTGCCTCGATCGGCATCAGCAGCATTTTCTGGTTCGGCGAATCTGCCATCGCCTTCAGCGCTTCGACGTACTTGTTCGCGACGAAATAGTTCAGCGCGCTGACGTCGCCGTCGACGATCGCCGCGGAAACGACTTCGGTCGCCTTGGCTTCGGCCGCGGCCAGGCGCTCGCGCGCCTCGGCCTGCCGGAATGCGGCTTCCTTCTCGCCTTCCGCAGCCAGGATCACCGACTGCTTTTCGCCTTCGGCCTTGAGGATCGCGGCCTGACGGAAGCCTTCGGCATCGAGAATGTTCGCGCGCTTCTCCCGCTCGGCCTTCATCTGGCGCGCCATCGAGTCGACGAGATCGCGCGGCGGCTGGATGTCCTTGAGCTCGATGCGCGTGACCTTGAGGCCCCAAGGATGCGTCGCCTCGTCGATG
>CALFNI010000229.1 GCA_937902695.1 uncultured Rhodanobacteraceae bacterium | reverse complement strand
CTGCTCGCTGCGCACTTCGGCCACCACGTCGCGCAGATCACACCGGGCAGCGACGGGTGCGCGCCGATCGCGACGCCACGTTTCGCCGCGGCGGCGACCGTGCGGCGCATCGTGAGCGGATCGCCCGCATGGAATCCGCACGCGATGTTCGCAGACGTCACGTGCGCGAGCACGGCGTCGTCCTGACCCATGGTCCAGGCGCCGAACGATTCGCCCATGTCGCAGTTGAGATCGATCGTTTTCATTGCGTCGCTTGCGAAATCAGGCGTTCGTGGATCGCTTCGATCAGCCGAGCGAGCTCGCGCTCGCGTTCAAGATAGCGCGTTTGCGCGCTGTCGAGATCGATCCCGGCGAAACGCACGATGTCGCCCGGCCGGCGCTGCGCGAGCGTTGCGATGTCGACCGCCGCGACGTGGCCGATGCGCGGATAGCCGCCGATCGTCGGATGCTCGGCGATCAGCGCGATCGGCTGGCCGCCGGCGGGGAGCTGCAGCGTGCCCGCGACGAGCGGCTCGCTGACCATCTCGACCGGCGCCGAAAGCGCGAGGCGCGGGCCGTGGAGCCGGAAGCCGACACGGTTCGAGTCGGGCGCGATGCGGAACGCGTGCCCGAACAGCGCGCGGCGCGAGGCGGCGTCGAGCGCCTCGTAGTGCGTGCCGTGGAGCAACCGGATCGGTATCGCCGGATCGGCGTCGAACCACGGGCGCGGGTCGAGCGACCAGGTCGGCTGCGGTTCTCTCGCGCGTTGCCCGGCCGGGCCGATCGTGAGTCGATCGCCTTCGCGCAACGGGCGTCCGTCGAGACCGCCGAGCCCTGCGTTGACATCGGTCGACGCGCTGCCGAGCACGCTCCCGACGACGAATCCGCCGGCGATCGCGAGATAGGCGCGCGCGCCGCGTCGCGCAGTGCCGATGTCGAGCACCGTGCCGGATTCGATGCGCACCGGCCGCCACATCGGGACGGCCGCATGCTCGGCGCCGGTGAGCGCGATCGTCGCCGCCTCGTCGAACCGAAGGCGCGGTCCGACCAGCGTGATCTCGAGCACCGCGGCATCGGATGCGTTGCCGACGAGCGCATTCGCGAGCCTCGGCGCGACATCGTCCATCGGGCCCGCGGCGCCGACGCCGAGCATCGCGCAGCCGCCGCGGCCGCGATCCTGCAGCGTCGTCAGCACGCCGGCGCGAACGACCTCGACGCTCACGCGTGCGAGTCCCGCACCGCGAGGCTCGCCGCATCGATCGCGACGAAGCGCACGCGATCGCCGGGCAGCAGCAGGCTCGGCGGATCGCGGCGCGCGTCGAAGAGGGCGAGCGGCGTGCGGCCGATCAGCTGCCATCCGCCCGGCAGATCGGACGGATAGATGCCCGTCTGCGCGCCGCCGATCGCGACCGAGCCCGCCGGCACGTGCGTGCGCGGGCTCGCGCGGCGCGGCATGCGCAACGCCGGATCGAGGCCGAACAGATACGGAAACCCGGGCGCGAAACCGATCATGGCGACCGTGTACGTCGCCGCCGTGTGTCGCTCGATGACCTCGCCGGGTTCGAGCCCGGCGTGCTCGGCGAGGAGGGCGAGATCCGGCCCAAAATCGCCGCCGTAGCAAACCGGGATCTCGAGAGCGCGCGGCGCGATCGATGCCTGCGCCGGCGGCGCGGCGAGCACCGCGCGCACGGCGCCTTCGAGATTGCGCCACGGCTGCACGCCGTTCGCATCGACCCACGCGGCAGGCTCGTAGCGGAGCGCGAGCGTCGCGTAGGCGGGCACGATGTCGATGAGCCCCGGCAACCGCGCCGCGCGCACGGCGAACGCAGCCGCGTGCACGTGCGCGTTGATCGCGGGATCGAGGCCTTCGCCGAAGCGCAGCAGCAAGGCGGTTTCGCCGAGCGGCTCGACCGCAGGATCGCGCCTTGCCGCCCCGCTCATGCCGTTTCGCCGCCCAGCGCCGCACGCAGCACGGCGATGCGTGCCGCGCGTTCACGCTCGCCGTACGCGACGCGCTCGCCGCGCCCCCACACCGGGTTCGGCCAGGCCGCGTCGCCGGTGAAGCGCGCGATCACGTGAACGTGGAGCTGCGGCACGACGTTGCCGAGTGCGGCGATGTTGAGCTTGTCGGGATGGAGGAGCTCGTCGAGGACGCGTGCGACGCGATCGATCTCGCCGAGCAGGAGCCGCTGGTCGCCTTCGTCGAGATCGATCAGCTCGCGGGCGCCGGCGATGCGCGGCACGAGGATGAGCCAGGGGAACCGCGCGTCGTCCATCAGCAAAAGCTCGGAGAACGGCAACGCGCCGATCGCGTGCGTGTCGGCTGCGAGCCGCGGATCGAGCGCGAAGCTCATGCGCCGCCGAGGTTGCGGTCGAAGAACGCGAGCGCGCGTTCGAGCGCGAGCTTCGCGCTCGCCGCATCGTAGGCGTGCGGGTCGACAGCGCGATCGAAGGCGTGGCCGGCCGGGTAGGTATAGACCTCGGCGTCCGGCAACTCATCGCGGTGGCGCTCGATCGCCTCGGGCGGAATCGACGTGTCTTTCTCGCCGAAGTGGAACTGCACCGGTGCCTTCGGTTTCTCGTCGAGGAACTTCACGTTGCGCGCACCGTAATAGCTCACCGACGGCATCGCCAGCCGCGCGGCGGCGAGGTACGCGACGGTGCCGCCCCAGCAGTAGCCGACGCAGCCGATGCGTCCCGCGGAACGGATCGACTCGGCCGCGCTCGCGACGTCCGCGATCGCCTGATCGAAGCTGATCTCGCCGACGAGCTCGCGCCCGCGCCTGAAGCCGGCCTCGTCGTAACCGAGCTCGACGCCGGTCTCGACGTGATCGAAGAACGCCGGCGCGATCGCGACGTAGCCGTGCTCGGCGAAACGATCGGTCACGTTACGCATGTGCCGGTTGACGCCGAAGATTTCCTGGACGACGACGATGCCGCCTTTGGGCGTGCCCTTGGGCCGTGCGACGTAGGCGCCGATGCATTGGGTGCGGGTCGTGTTGAGTTGGATGTGCTCGCCCATGGTTGCCTTGTTCGTCGCGGGGTTTGGGCTAGTTTGACGTGGAAAAAGGGAAATGGGTGTGAGTGTTTGTTTAGGGTGGCTTGGAGGTATTTCCAGGCGTGGACTAGGCGACACATCCCCACGCCACCTCTCCCAACGCCGTCATTCCCGCGAAAGCGGGAATCCATCGGCTCTTGCTCTCGGGTCCC
>CALFNI010000228.1 GCA_937902695.1 uncultured Rhodanobacteraceae bacterium | reverse complement strand
AAGGCTTGCTGCGGGACCGAATCCTCGCGCGCGAGGTTATTCGCGCCGCGCGCGAACGGCCCGAACGAGGCCAGATCGGATTCGTTCGGCATCGCCACGTCACCACTCCATCCGGATCGGCGACGGCGTGCGCCGCTGCTGGCGCAAATCGACCTCGCGGTCCATCGAGCCGCTGGTGAAGAGCTGGAGGAATTCGTTCGAGCGTGACATGTCGAGCGTATCGGCGTCCTGCTTGGCGTACGCGAGATACTTCATGTAGTGCAGCATCAGCGTGACGTCGGGGAGCTCACGGAACGGCAGTGGCATGCCGCAGAGGAGATCCGTGCTGATCGTCACCGTGCACTGCAGCTCGAGCGTGTCGTCGAGCGTCGGGATCGGCACGAGCACCAGCATGCGCCGCTCGCGGTCGCGCACGTAGTTCCGCGGCCGCCCCTTCGCCGTGAACGTACCGTTCTGCAGGAAAGTGCCGTAATCCCAACAGCCGCCGTCGCGCATGCGGTTCTGCGCGAGATCGTCGAGCACGACGTTCTGCGTCAGTAGGCGCGCGCAACGGATGTCTAGGATCGGCGCCGGCAGTGCGACTTCGTTGTCGTTCGCCGTGACGGCGAGCTGAAACGTCTTGTAGATCGAGTTCGTCTTGCGGGCGACGGCGTCCGCCGCCTCGGTCATGTACTGAAGAATCTCCCACGTCTTCCACAAATTCTCACTGTCCGGATCCTGGTCGTCGACCCCTTCGAGGGGGTCGGCGACGTCGGACCGGAAACGATTCAGGAGGTCATCTGTGGTCTTGGGCAGAATCACGTCAGGCGAACTTGGAGAGAAGCAGCTGCTTCAGGTCTTTCGTAGTGAGGCCGTCCGTTTCATCGGTCGGGACGTTCATCTCGGAAGCGACCATCTTGAGCTCGTCGACGTTCGCGGCATCCATGACGTCGAGCGCGAGCTTCGCCCGCGGATCCACGTCGAGCTCCTTGTCGCCGTTAACGGCCGACTGGAACTGCTGCCAGAGCGTCTTCATTTCCTTGTCGGTGACATCGAAGCCGAGCATCTGCGACACGACTTCGGCCTTCGGGATACCGCCGCTGGTGAAGAGCTTCGCGTTGTTCTGTTCCTTCATGCGCTGCATGACAAGGAACACGATCGACGTGCGCAGCTCACCTGGCGCGAACGCCGCCTTGATCTTCGCGTTCTCGTCGATGAATGGCTGATCGCCGCTATCGACGACCATCGCGCCTTTCGCGAGGCACTCCTGCACGATCGCCGGATGCACGTTGGTGATGTGCGGCTCAGCGAGCCCTTTCGGCGAGCCGACGAAGCGCACCGAGTGGCCGAGCGTAGAAATGACTTCCATGGTCTTCAGCGAGATCATGGGGACGAGCTTTCGAGCACTGGGTTTGGACTTGGCCATGAGATTTCACCTCTGGTTGTTGTAATGAGTGCCCACTCCGTAGGCACTCTCGAAAAAAGTGAGCGGCGCCGGTTGAAGGACGCCGCTCGAAAAGCGGCGTCCTGCCGCACCCAGATTACGTGCCGGTCCCGACGAACACGTCGTCCTGCTTGTTGAGCTGCGTGTACGTCGCCGTGACGATCGTGCGACCGACCGTCGAGGTGCCGACCTGCACACCCGTGACATGCAACGTACCGCCGCTCGGGTAGAACTTCGGCGTGTTGGCGACCGTCTCCGCGCCCGTCGACTTGACGTCGACCGCGTTGGCGAAGGTCGTCGTGCCGTCAGCGACCGTAAGGACGGCCGACGTCGCTGCGTCGAACGCCGTTTCGGTGAAAACGCTGATCGTGTCGAGCAGAGCGCCCGGCGGCAGCGGAATGTCGTAGCCGTTGCCGGTTCCGAAGTTCGCGATGCCGAAGACGGCCTGCGGGCGTGCACCGTGCTGATAACCCGTAACTTTCGTGGTCATGGTTGCGCTCCTTAGACCGCGGTGTCGACGCAGAGGACACCGAAATCTTCGGTGCTCTGCAGGTGCGTGTTGAAGTACACCGGCTTCTTGAAGCCGAAGCGCTTCGCGCCCGCGATACCGTTCCGGTTGTCGTAGTCGTCACGCTCTTCGTGCCACTCGGGCGCACCGATAGCGCCCATCGGATCGGCGAACGCCAGTGCCTGCGCGCCGCAGAGGAGGACGCGCTGGCCGGCGACGTCGCTGCCGCTGCCCCACGTGCTCGGGTGATAGACGTTCCGGTACTCGAGGATGTTGAGACCGTCGATGTAGATGCCGCGCTTGCCGCCGTGCGCCGTACCCTTGAACAGCGGGTTCGACTCACCGCGCGCCTGCGCATGCTTCCACGCTTCGAGGAAGTCGGAGTCCTTCTTGAGCCGGGCGATTCCGTTCGGCGTCATGAAGACGTTGTAGACCTCGACACCGTCGGTCGAGCGCAGCGGCTTGACCCACGTATTGACCGCGTATGCCTTCATGTCGACCAGCATCTTCCAGGTCGGCGTGTCGGCGGGATCGACCGCGGTCGTGTCACCGGCGACGAGGCCGGAGGTCGCGTCCCAGCGGCGATAGCGGTTCGTGGTCGGCGCGGTGACGTCCGCGGCGTACTCGAGCAGCGGCCACTGCGAACCGACGCGCGTGGTGCCGTCCGGTTTCTGCGTATACGCCACGCCCGAGAGCGTGAGGAATGCGAGTTCGTCCATCGCCTGCGCGAAGCGGTTCGCGATCTGATCGCGCGCCACGTTGCGGAAGTTGAGGATGGACTTCATGTCCGACATCTTGCCGGTGTTCGCATGACCGAACCGCAGCTGGTCGAACTTGATCTCCATCTCGTCCAGGCCGAGGGCTTCTTCGTTGCCCTTCAACTGGTTGTCGCCGACGACGCCGTCGCCCTGCGCGTCGAGAACGAGCGTGATGGTCGCGCGGTTACCGTTCTTCGTCTCCGTGAGCTCGGTCTGCCGCTGGATCATGCTGTTCGGGTCGGTACCCGTAAACGGCATGATGAGGGTCTTGTTGCGGGCTTCGGCCCAAGTGCGACGCGCCCAGACGCGCAGCGCATTGTCCATCATGCCAGCGAAATTGGTCTTCATGTTATTCCTCGCCAGAGGTGAGTAGGTCGTAGGCGCTGAATGCGCCGATCCTGTGTCACATCCCGAATAACGCTCGGGTGGCGAGTACAACGCAGACTTTGATCCGGTCTGCTAGCGAAGCGGCGTAACGTGCCGTATCCGACGCGCGGACACTAAAGCAAAGGGGGCTTGCAATGCAAGCCCCCTCGACTACCCACCGCCCTGCAACTTAGTTACCGAGGCTACCGTCCAGGCGAGCGAGCTTCGCAGGCGGGAGCGCCAGCAGCTCCTCGTCCGTCAGCTTGTCGGGGTCGATCTCGCCGGTACCCTCGTCCTGCACGTGCTTTCCACCGCGCGGAGCCTGCTTGCGTTCCGTCTCGGCATTCTTCTTCACGTCGGTCTTTTTCTTCTCCGGCGTCTTGGTGCTGGTGTCCGCGTCCTTCTTCGGCGGGTCAAACGGATCCTCGACGAAGATGAGAGCGCAGGCCCGACGCAGCGCGTTGTGCGGCGTCATGCCGGCGCCTTCGTACGCGCGAACCTGGAACGAAAGCTCGTTAAAAACACGCCTGTCGAAGTGCTTAGAGTTCTCGTCCAGCACCGGGCGCGCCTTGAGCAGGTAGTCGAGCGCGGTGTCGAACTTCTCGTTCTCGATCGCCTGTCGCGCTTCCGTGGCCGCTGCGCCTTTCTGCTCCGAGAGCTTCGTATCCGCAATCAGCTCGCGAATCTCGTCGATCCGGCGCTGGTGCTTGGCCGCGGCCTTGACGTCGCTGTCCGCGCGTGCCTCTTCGACCTTCTCGTAGAGAGCGTCGAGTTCTTCCTTGTGCTCAGCCGTGACGTCCTTGGCCGTCTTGACCTTCGGCTTGTCCTCGTCCTTCTTCGACGCGCCGGCCGTCAGGACTTTGAGCTGTCCTTCGAGCGCGGCAATGCGCTCGTTGGCCTTGTTACGTGACTCGACGAGCTGCCGGATTTTCTGCGACGAGCGCGACTTCGGACCCTTGTCGTCGGCGCCCTCTTCTTCGCCTTCCTCGCCCTCTTCGGACTCCTCGCCTTCCTCGCCCTCTTCGGACTCCTCGCCTTCTTCCTCGGATTCCTCTTCTTCCTCGTCGTCGGAAGCCTTGCCGTCCTTCTTGGCAGGCGTTTTCTTCAGCGGCTTGAAGCGGCCGGTCTTGGGGTCGCGCTCGCGCTCGGGCTCTTCCTCAGACTCTTCGCCCTCAGCTTCTTCCTCGGACTCTTCGCCCTCGGTCTCTTCCTCTTCACCGACGCCAGCACCATCGCTGCCGTCATCCTCCTTCGCGAGCTCCTCGAGCTCGAGCTCGACATCGGTCTTCGGAATTTCGACTTTCTCGGCCTTGCTCATGCGGATCTCCGTCTGGGTGTGGCTTTCTTAGCCGCGGGCTTTTTCGCCACGGGGGCTTTGGGTGCGGGCGGTGGTTTTGCTGCCGTCTTGGCGAGATCGGTCAGTGCCGAGATGCGGTGATTCGCATTGTCGGACTCGATCTTCGTCAACTTGACGGCCGTATCGCGGTTCGCCTGCCGGTACTTCAGCGCGTTGTTGGCGCTCTCCATGTTGAGTCGCTGCACTTCGAGCGCGTGATCCGACGCGATGCGCGTCGTCTCGACGCGCTCGTACGCAGCGTCGGGATCGCTCTGCGCCTCGGTGTTCGCCTTGTTCGCGCGCGCCGTCGAGAGATCGGCCGCGGCCTGGCGCTCGGCGATCTGCGCGTCGGTGAGTTGGCCCTGCTTGATAAGGTTCTGCTGCTCCAGTTGCTGTTGCTGTGCCTGCGCATCTCCACTGTCGCCCTTGAGCGAACGCAGCAAGCGCGCCTTGTCATGCACACCGGGCAACAGTTCGAGCAGGATGTCATCCGGAATCATGATACCGAGACGTTCGCGCGCATCGACCAGCGTCTTGAAATCGGACTCCGACATCGTCGAGCGTTGCGGCGAAGGCACCAGCGTCGTTGTGTAGCGACCCTGTGTGATGTCGTTGAGCACCGCGCCTTCTGGCGTCACCTGGTTGAGCGGGATCGTCTGGAAGTTCGGCTTGAACGGCGAGCCGCGGTTGATCACGATCGCGCGCTCTTCGCTGTAGTACGCCATCCAGCAGTCCTGCGCACGCTCGGCGAGCAGCTGGCGCGAGCGGTACAGGTTGTCGAGCCAATTGACCGAGTTGATGTCCTGCGCGGCCTGGTTCTGCTCAATCGCGTCGCCCGACACGTCTTCGCGCGCGAAACCGCGGCCGCCGTTCGGGATACCACTCAGCTGGCGCATGATCGCGTCGGCCTTGAAGCTGATACGGTCGTGCGCGGTCGGCACCTGGTTCGGCGTGATCTTCGCGATATCGGTGTTGACGTCGTTGTTGACCTCGATCACGAGGCCCGTACGCGCGCCGGTGTCTTCGAGCTCTTCGGGGCGCATGTTGGCGAGCGCGCCCTTCTTGACGATGTAGCCCGAGTTCGCTGTCGTGTTGATGATGTGCAGCTCTTGCGACGTCACCTTATTGTAGAGCTGCTGCGGGTCGATCAGGTGCTCGACGATGCCCATTGTGGCGCCGTCGAGCATCGTCGGGTAATACGGCACGATCGTAAACCACTTGTACGGGCTGTCTTCGTCGTGCAGCACGACGTCGTTGCACGTCACGGTCCAGCGGATCGTCTTAATCTCACGCTTCAGCGTAGTGAGATCCGGCGCCAGGCGTAGCACCTTCTGAATCTTGGCGCGATCCCACGACTCCGGGATCTCGTTGAAATCACCCGTAACGGTGTCGATGAAGCACTCCTTGCGCTTCAGAACCGTGTACTGACGACCGATGACCTTGAACGCGCGCACGAGGCCGTTATCGATCGAGTTCTCGTCCCACCCATCGGTGTAGTACGGCAACGCTCCGAACTCACGCGTCTGCGAGAGATCGTCGACATCGAAGAAGTTCGGATCGTAGCCACCCTTGCACGCGTCGGCCTTGTCCTTGCCGTAGAGATAGCGCAGGGTCTGCAAATTCTCCCACGAGATATCGAAGACCTGCGGCCATTCGCACGGGTCGTAGTCGAGGAAACTCGGGTCGAGAATGACGTCCTGCGGGCGCTTCGGCCGGATCGACACATTGCCCTGCATCGACTCGTTGAAATCGACGCGAATGTCGTAATACGCACGGCTCGTGATGAGCCCGCGCGTGTAGTTATCGCTCTCGAGGAAGTTCAGCTTGTTGAAGTTCTGCACGTCGAGCCAAAGCGCGTCGCGTACGTCCGCGCCATCCGAGTTCCCCGATGCTGTCGGCGCAAAACGTACGTCGTTGCGGAGCGCCTTCTGCATACCGCCGAGCGCGCGCACCAGCGACTCGATCGTATTGAGTGTCAGTGCAGGCCGACCCGCCGCGGCGAGACGACGCAAATCGCTTTCGTCCCACTGTCGGCTGTTCCAGAAGTTGAAGCACCGCAGCGCCTTGACCAGGAACTGCTGATGTCCGTTCTCATAACAGTACCGGTAGTTCTTGTAATTGAATCGCGCGAGATCGTAGTCGTTCATGGTCAGGACGCCATCGCAGAGAGTCGCTTGTTGCGGAAGCGATCCTTCCAACTCGACGCCGGGCGCCCTTTCGGGAGCGGCGAATTCGGGAGGGCCAATTTGGACACGAGCCGCGCTGCCCAGGACATCATATCGACGATGTCGTCGTTGGTGCCGTTCGGGAAGCGAAGCAGCTCTTTCTCGACGTCATCGTAGATCTCCGGCCGCACGGTTGTGTCGTACGAAAACAGCATCTTGTGCCGCTGCACACGCCCCTGCAGCGGCCGCGCGCGCACTTCTTTGTCCTGCACCGGTAACAGCGACTCGTCGAACGAAAGGTAACGACGCTGCTTGTCGAGCTCCTGACGCAGAATCGGCCAGATCGCTTCGTAGATCTGACCGCGCTCCCCCGCGAACACTTCCGGATCCCACTTTAGCACCAACCCGACGATCTGCTCGATGATCGCCATCGTACCCCAGCGCCCGCGCACTACGTCGAGCAGATACAAGTCGTCGTTGTGGTCAAGCGCCCACGCACCGCCGACCGTCCAGTC
>CALFNI010000227.1 GCA_937902695.1 uncultured Rhodanobacteraceae bacterium | reverse complement strand
ACTGGCATCGCGACGTGCCGGCCGCGGGACGCTACTACAAGATGGCGAACCGCGATTACCTCGAATGGGCGAAATCACTCGGCTTCGTCGCCTCGACGGAACCGATCACGATGCAGTTCTACGCCGAGACGCTGCAGCGCTTTCGCCTCGCGGCGCAGGGCCACGGCGCCACGCAGCCGCCCGAGCGCGACCGCGCGCGCGTCGAACGCTTCTTCGATCCGCTGCCGTTCTGGTACGCCTCGCTCGCCGACGACGATGCGGCCGACGCATTTCCGCTCAACGCGATCACGCAACGCCCGATGTTCATGTATCACTCGTGGGGCTCGCAGAACCGCTGGCTGCGCCAGATCGCCTCGCGCAACGCGCTCTACATCCATCCCGACACGGCGCGCGGCGCGAATATCGCCGACGGCGACTGGATCTGGATTTCGTCGCCGCGCGGGCGCATCCGCGCGCAGGCGCGCACGCACGCGGCGACCGCGCCCGGCACCGTGTGGACGTGGAACGCGATCGGCAAGCGCAGGGGCGCCTGGAAGCTCGCCGCCGACGCGCCCGAGTTCCTCGACGGCTTCCTCCTCAATCACCTGATCGACGAGCAGCTGCCGCGCGATGCGTACGGCATCGAGCGTGCGAACGCCGATCCTGTCACCGGCCAGGCCGCGTGGTTCGACCTTCGCGTCCGCATCGCCCGCGACGACGAATCGCAGGCGCCCGGCCACCGCATCGAAGTCGTCGGCGCATGAGCGCCCAGGCCTGGATCACGCTCGGCATCGTGATCAGCGCGATCGTGCTGTTCGCGAGCGAGAAGGTTCGCGTCGATCTCGTCGCGCTGATCGTGCTCGCGCTCCTCGCCGGGTTCGGCATCGTCTCGCCGGACGAGGCGCTCGCCGGCTTCAGCAACGAGGCGACCGTCACCGTCGCCGCGATGTTCGCGCTGAGCCTGGGCATCGAGCGGTCGGGCGCGCTCGAGCCCCTCGCAGCGGTGCTCGGGCGCATCAGGAAGCCATGGCTCCTGACGCTTGCGCTGATGCTGGCGATCGCGCCGATGGGCGCGTTCGTCAAGAACATCGCGCTCGTCGCCACGTTCCTGCCGCTCGCGCTGCGCGTCTGCGCGCGCTCGCAGACGTCGCCCGCGCGCGTGCTGATGCCGATGGCATTCGCGGCGCAGATGGGCGGCGTCTGCACGCTGATCGGCACGTCGTCCAACCTCCTCGCGGACAGCCTCGCGCAGAAGCACGGCCTGCCGCCGTTCGGCGTGTTCGAGTTCACCCGGATGGGCGCCCTCCTCGCCGTCGCCGGCATCACGTACCTGATGCTGATCGGCCGCTGGCTGCTGCCGAAGGAAATCGAGACGGATGTTGCCGTCGAGGCCGAAATCGGCAAATACGTGACCGAGCTCAAGGTCACGCAGGATTCGCCACTCGTCGGCAAGACGATCGCCGATTGCAAGCTCGGCGAAACGTACGGCGTGTATCCGCTCGAGCTCCTGCGCGGCGACCAGCACCTCTGGTCGCCGCGCTCGCAGAAGATCGAACCCGGCGACGTGCTGCTCGTGCGCGGCGCCTGGGAGAAGATCGAGGACATGCGCAAGCGCGCATCGCTCGAGATCGATCCCGAGAACCGCTACGGACCCGATCACGGCAAGGCGCGCGTGCTCGTCGAGGCGATGCTGAAGCCCGAGAGCACGCTCGTCGGCCAGACGATCGGCGAACTGCATCCGCAGCGGAACTACGATGCGATCGCGCTCGCCATCCATCGCCGCGGCCGCGTGCTGCGCGAGAAGCTGCGCGACGTGCGCCTGGCCGGCGGCGACGTGCTGATGCTGCTCGTCGGCGGCGAAGGCGCCGATGCACTTCGCGCCGACGAGCGCATCCTCGTGCTCAGCGAGCGCGAGGATACGCGACGCCTGACGCGGCGCGCGTTCGCCGCGGTGGCGATCATGGCGGCCGTCGTGATCGTCTCGGGCCTGCACTGGCTGCCGATCCCGGTCGCCGCGATCTCCGGCGCTGTGATGATGGCGATCTGCGGCTGCTACGGCCGCAAGGATCTCTATGAAGGCATGGACTGGAAGATCATCGTGCTGCTCGGCGCGATCCTGCCGCTCGGCACCGCGATCGAGAGCTCGGGCCTGTCGCAGCAGGTCGTCGATGCGGGCATGCGGCTCGTCGGCGAGCACGGACCGCTCGCTGCGCTGCTGATGACGTACCTGATGACGGCGCTGCTGACCGAGCTCATGGGCCACAATCCGTCGGTGGTGCTGATGGTCGGCATCGCGGTCGCGGTGGCGCACTCGGTGCACGCCGATCCGCGCCCGTTCATCGTCGCCGTCGCGTTCGCGGCGGCGACCTCGTTCGCGACGCCGGTCGGCTATCCGACGAATACGATGGTCTACTACGCGGGCGGCTATCGCTTCACGGATTTCATGAAGATCGGCATTCCGCTGATTGCGCTCTTCTGCGCGCTGTCGATGCTGCTGATCCCGCGATTCTGGCCGCTGTCGTGACGCGGGCGCGCGCCGCCGCCATACTTTCGACATGACCACGCTGCCGCCCCCCGCCCCGAAGAAGCTCGGCCTCGTCATCGACCTCGACATCTGCGTCGGCTGCCACGCCTGCGCGGTGGCGTGCAAGGAATGGAACGACGGCGGCGACTTCGGGCCGCTGCCGGACACCGATCCGTACGGCGCGCATCCGTCGGGCGTCTGGTTCAACCGCGTGCACAGCTATGCCGTCGAGCAGGACACCGCGCACGGCAAACGCGAGATGACGGTGCATTTCCCGCGCTCGTGCCTGCACTGCGAGACGCCGGCATGCGTGACGGTGTGCCCGACCGGCGCGAGCTACAAGCGCGCCGAAGACGGCATCGTGCTCGTCGACGAGGACAAGTGCATCGGCTGCCAGCTCTGCGCGTGGGCGTGTCCGTACGGTGCGCGCGAGATCAGCGCCCAACGCGGCACGATGCAGAAGTGCACGCTCTGCGTCGATCGCATCTATAACGAGACGCTCGATCCGGCCGATCGCCAGCCCGCCTGCGTCGCCGCCTGCCCGACGCGCGCGCGGCATTTCGGCGATCTCGGCGATGCCGCATCGCCGATCTCGAAGCTCGTCGCCGAGCGCGACGGCTATGCGCTGATGCCGGAGTTCGGCTACAGGCCGGTCAACAAGTACCTGCCGCCGCGGCCGCGACGCGACGGCTGCGATGCGAAGACTTCATCGGCGACGCCGCGCGGGGAAGCGCTCGATCGCGACCAGCTGCCCGGCGTTCTGCGCTGGCTCGATCGCGCGCTGTCGCGCTGACGCCGACGATGCGGCCGACGTTTTCGATCATTTTGTTCACGGTGCTGTCCGGCGCCGGGTACGGGCTGCTGTTCGTCGTCGGACTCTCGCTGCTCAGCGTCCCTTCGCTGATGTCCTCGCTGATTCCTCCGTGGTCGAACGCCATCGACACGTTCGCGATCGACATACGCGTGACTCTCGAAGTCGCGCTCGCCGCGGGCGCGCTGCTCGCGATCGCGGGCCTCTTCTGCTCGGTCGGCCATCTCGGCAAGCCCCTGCGCGCATGGCGCGCGTTCTCGCAATGGCGAAGCTCCTGGCTATCGCGCGAAGGCGTCGCATCGGTGCTGACTTTCGTGCCGACGTTCGGACTTCTGATCGCGATGCTGTGCGGCCTCGACATCCGGTCGAACGGCGCGTTGCTCGGCGGAGCGGCGCTTGCGTGCCTCAGCGCGATCACCGTGTATTGCACGGCCCGCATCTATTCGAGCCTGAAACCGGTTCGCGCGTGGAACAGCAGGTACGTCGTGCCGGTCTATTTGCTGCTCGCGTGCTACACGGGCGCGTTGTGGGCGGTGGCGCTGTATGTGTCGACCCCGGTCTTTTCGCCGGTCTTCGTAAGCTTCCTCCCCGTTTTTTTCTGGAACGCGATCCTGATCGCGCCGCTGGCCGTCGGGCTCAAGCTCCTGTACTGGCGCTCGCTCGCGAAGGCTGCACAGCCCTATGTGGGCGACGCAACCGGTCTTGCGCGTCTCGGCAGTGTGCGCAGCTTCGAGCAACCTCACACCGAGGAAAACTATCTGACGCACGAAATGGGATTCGTGCTTGCGCGCAAGCATTCGCGGCGGTTGCGCGTGATTGCATCGGCGCTGATCCTGCTGGCGCCTCTTTCTGCAATCCCGCTGACGTTCGTGTTCGGCGACGCCGCGTGGTGGCTCGTCGTGCTGCTCGGCCTGCTCGGCGTCTTCGTCGAGCGCTGGCTCTTCTTCGCCGAAGCACGCCACGCGGTGATCGCGTTCTACGGCCGCTGACGCAACACGCGTCACCGAAAACGCAGGAGTCGCCCGCGCGCGAACCTTAACGGTTCACCTCAGATTCAATCCGCGACACTAGACTCGCGTCTGCTGCATCGCAGCAATAATTCGCTGAATCAATGATTTGGCGGGCTTTTTTCAATCTCGAGCCCGGGAAACCCTCATGCATCGACATACCGTTCTGGCGGCTGCCGTCGCCGCCTTCATTCCGATCGCGGCCAGCGCGGACGACGGCTGGTCCGGCTCCGGCGAAGCCGGTTTTGCCGCATCGCGCGGCAACGCCAAATCCGAAAACCTCAACGCGAAATTGCAGTTCAAGAAGGAAGACGATCGCTGGAAGGACGTGTTCTACCTGACCGCGCTGCGCAGCAAGGGCGAGGTGAAGAGCACGGTCGTGGACAACTCGGCGACGCCGCCGACGACCCGCACGATGTCGAGCTACGAGCTCACCGCGAACCGCTACGAAGGCGGCGCCTCGGCCGGCTTCAAGCTCGACGAGCGCAGCTACATCGTCGGCGCACTCCGCTACGAGAACGACGACTTCTCGCCGTTCGACTACCAGGCCGTCGCCTCGATCGGCTACGGCTACACGGCGCTCAAGAACCAGGCCGACGAGCTCTCGTTCGAAATCGGTCCCGGCTATCGCCGCTATCGCGCGGCCGACACGCTCGTGACGAGCGGCAATCCGCCGGTCACGGTGACGCAGACGCACGATTCGCAAGGCGACGTCGTCGGTCGCGGCCTCATGGCCTACAAACACGACTTTACCGACACCACCTCGCTCGTCGACACGCTGCTCGTCGAGGCCGGCGCCGACAATACGTTCCTGCAGAACGATGCCGGCCTGCAGGTCGCGATGAGCAAGAAGCTCGCACTGAAGCTCGGTTATCAGGTGCGGCACAACTCGGATGTTGCGCCTGGGATCAAGACGACCGATGAGCTTGTGACGACGAATCTGGTCTATAACTTCGGCGAGTAGTTTTTCGGCGGGAGCCGGAGTCCCTTTTGGGCGCTGCGTTCTGGCATTCACGGTGTCGCGAAAACCGACTCGCGTCCGTGTGCTTTCCCGTCCGCCGTCCTGGCGGCCCGGTCACTCGCCGCCGTCATTCCCGCGGAGGCGGGAATCCATTTTGCTGTTGCTTCGCTTTCGCCGCTTCGCGAAAGCCGACTCACGTCCGTGTGTGGCTTGGTCGATCCATGGCGATCCGTTACTTTCTCTTGCTCGTGCAAGAGAAAGTAACCAAAGAGAACACGCCCTCG
>CALFNI010000226.1 GCA_937902695.1 uncultured Rhodanobacteraceae bacterium | reverse complement strand
CGGCACCGTCGACGTCCTCGTGCGCGGCGGCGACGCGCCGGCGAAAGCGCTTGCCGCGGACGAGCTCGCGCGACGGCGCAGGCAACTCGAAACGACCGACGACACGCTGCGTCACGCGCTCGCCGACCAACGCGGCGACAAAGCGACAACGTGGCTGGGCGCGCTCCGCCCGGACGCGCGCGCATTGCGCGCGGGCCACGCGCCCGCGACCGGCAAGGAAGCGCACAAGCTCGTGGCCCACGACGCGCCCGGCATCGGCAGCGGCCCGCGGCGCGCGCTCGATGTCGCAGCGAGCGGCGATCTCGGCTACACGATCGGCGGCGACGCGAGCTGCGCCGCGTGCGGCACGTATTACCGCATCTGGCGCTGGCAGGACGGTGCGTGGCGCGTCCTCGTCGACCTCGCGCGGCGCTAACGATGGAACCCTCGGCCGGGCCCGGGCGGATTCGCAAATCCGACCCGGGATCGAGGCAATTGGCGATTTTCCCCGCCTCCAGTCGGGTTACTGACCGCACACCGGCTTGCATACTCCGGCGGTTCGGCTTCCAACCACGACTGTTCGGGGAGATCACATGCACGTGCACACCCGCACCGCGCTTGCCGCGGCGCTCGCCCTCGCCCTCGGCGCCCAGATCACCGACGCGGCCGCTGCCGCCGCCCTCGTAGCGGCGAGGCCGTCGCCCGACGCCATCGACGCCGCGCGCTCGAATCCGGGCGCGATCATCCTGCGCGCCGGCATCATCGATCCGGCGCGACAGCAGCTCGACCTCCATGCGGTCGGCGCCGCGGCGCCGTCGCCGCTGTCCGATTACGCGATCGTGCAGTTCAATCCCGGGCGCCTCGCCGAGCAGCGCAAGGTGCTGCAGGCGCGCGGCGTGACGTTCCTCGGCTACGTGCCGAACCATGCGTTCTACGTGCGCCTCGGCCGCGAGACGCTCGAATCGATCGCACGCGATCCGTCGGTGCGCTGGGCCGGCCGCATCGATCCGGCGTACAAGCTCGACCCGACGCTCTGGACCGCCGTGCGCGAAAGCTCGCCGGCCAGGCGCGAAGACGGCCGCTACGAGCTCATGATCGAAGGCTTCGCCGGCGTCGCCGCGGGCGGCATCGCCGACACGATCGTCAAGCGCGTGCCCGGCGTCACGATCACGCAGGCGAGCATCCGCCGCGACGCCGCGCCGTACGTGCGGGCCGCGGTCGACCGCGCGAGCCTCGACACGCTGATCCGCGTCGCGACCGGCATCGACGGCGTCGCGTTCGTCTCGCCGTGGTATCCGACGCACACGATGAACTCCGGCGCGGTCGGCGCGATCCAGGGCAACTCGACGGCCGCCTGCCCCGGCAGCGGCCCGCCGTGCGGTCCGACGCCGATCTGGGATCACGGCCTGTTCGGCTCCGGCCAGATCGTCGGTATCGCCGATTCGGGCACGACGCCGAACGCGGCGTGGTTCACGACGCTCGACAAGGGCGCCGGTCCGCACTTCGAAATCACGTTCACCGACGATCCGCCGCCGGTGCTGCCGGATCCGGGCACGCTGCATGCGGACAACAAGATCCTCGGCTACTGGCTGCAGCCGGGCGGTCCGACGAACTACGACTACACCTCGGGCCACGGCACGCACACGACCGGCACGCTGGTCGGCGACGCCGCCGGCACGTTCGGCGCGACGACGTATCTCGCCTCGACGCCTATGGCGGCGAACCACGAGCTCGCCGACGGCATGGCGCCGAACGCGCAGCTCCTGTTCCAGGACATCGGCCCCGACGATCCGCGCGCGGTCATCATCATCGACTTCGAAGGCACGCTCGCGCAGTCGTACGCCGGCGGCGCGCGCATCCACAGCGACAGCTGGGGCGCCGGCACGTCGGGCCAGTACACCTCGGACGATGCGAACGTCGACACCGCGACGCGCAAGCACGAAAACCAGCTCGTCGTGATCGCCGCGGGCAACGATCAGTCCGGCCCGATGGCGACCGGCTCGCCCGGCAACTCGAAGAACTCGGTCACCGTCGCCGCGCTCGGCCACGCCGGCAGCACGACCAAGGCCGGCTTCTCGAACGCGGGACCGACCGCCGACGGCCGCCTGAAACCCGACGTCTCGGCACCCGGTTCCGCCACGATCTCGGCGAAGTTCGGCACGAACGTCGACGGCACGCCGACGGCCCCGCAGACGATGTCCGACTCCGGCACGTCGATGGCGACGCCGACGATCGCCGGCAACACGGTCGTGATGCGCCGGTTCTTCGCCGACGGCTGGTATCCGAGCGGCGAGGCGAACGCTGCCGACAGGCTCGAGCCGACCGGCGTCATGCTGAAGGCCGTGCTGCTCAACGGCACCAATCCGCTGAACCCGACGAACTGGCCGAGCACCGGCACCGGCTGGGGCCGCGAGTGGCTCGACGGCAATCTCTGGTTCAAGAACACGATGGCGAACGGCGACGATTCGAAGCGCCTGCGCCTCTTCGAGCGGCCGAACAGCGCCGGCCTCGAAACCGGCGACGTCAACGAGTACACGATCGCCAACGTCGCCGCGGGCATCGAGCTGCGCGCGACGCTGACCTGGTTCGATCTCCCCGCCGCGCCGGGCTCCGCTTCGACGCTGATCAACAACCTCGACCTCGAGGTCGTCGGTCCCGATTCGACGGTCTATCTCGGCAACCACTTCACGTCCGGCGTATCGACGCCGGGCGGGTCGGCCGACACCCGGGACACCGTCGAGCAGGTGCGCCTGACGACCCCTGCGGCGGGCAGCTATACGTTCCGCGTCAAGGGCACGGACGTCCCGGGCGACGGCACCTCCGGCGCCGACCGGCAGGGCTATGCGCTGGCGGTCTCCGGCGCGTTCGCGATGCCCGATCCCGCCGCGTTTCCCGCGCCGACTGCGCTCTCGGTCGCGAGCAACGACCCGACCGGCGTCTCGATCGGCTTCACCGCGGCGGCCGGTGCGCAGTCCTTCCAGCTCTACCGCGCGGACGGCACCTGCGCGGCCGTGCAGCCGGGCGACTTCCACCTCGTCGGCGCCGGCGCGGCGAGCCCGCTCGTCGACGACCGCACGCAAGGCGGCTACAGCTACGCGTACAAGGTGCGCGGCGTCGAGAACGACGTCGAAGGCGACGTCTCCGCGTGCGTGGACGTGACCTCGCAGGACACCTGCAATCTCCTGCCGGTGTTCGACACCGCGTCGATCGCCGCCGACGGCAACCACTCGAGCTGCAGCGTCGACGTCACCTGGGCCGCGGCGCAGTCGAGCTGTCCGTCGGCGCCCGACGTCGGCTACACGGTCGTGCGCGATACCGATCCGTACTTCGGCAATCCGCAGACGGTCGCGTCGAACCTCGCCGCGCCGGGCTTCACCGATACCGACGTCGTCAACGGCACGCCGTACTACTACGAAGTCATCGCCGCCGATTCGCTCGGCAACGCAGCGCCGGTCTCGCGCGTCGCGAACGCGACGCCGGCGGGCTCGGACGGCCCCGATCCGGCGACGTTCCTCGACGACGTCGACACGCACGCCTACATGTCGATGGAAGCGCCGTGGCAGATCACCAACACGGCCGCGACCAATGGCTCGTTCAGCTATCACAACGCCGGCGACAACCAGACCTATCTCGCCGGCGCGTGCGCGAGCGTCGAGACGCCGGAGCTGACGCTGCCCGCCGACGCGACGCTGAGCTACAAGGCGCAATACGACGTCGAGTTCCAGTGGGACGGTGTCGTCACCGAGATCTCGACCGACGGCGGCACGACGTGGAACGATCTCCCGCCCGACGGCGGCTATCCGAGCGATTTCTCGCAGACGCAGGGCAACGGCTGCAACTTCCCGGCGTCGCAGGGCGCGTTCAACGGCGTCAGCACGGTCGCCAACCCGGCCGATCCGGGCAACGGCACGACGCCGCCGGTGTTCCTCGGCTTCGTCGCGGACCTCGGCGCCTACGCGGGCCAGTCGGTGCGCATTCGCTGGCGCTTCACGTCGGACGGCGGCGCGGAGTTCTCGGGTTTCTGGCTCGACGAAGTGCGCATCGCCGGCCAAACCGTGCTCGTCGATCCGATCTTCGCCGACGGCTTCGACGGCGGCGCGCTGACGTTCGGTCGCGTCATCGACGGCGGCGACTACGTCTGCCATTGACCTGAACGGGGTTCATGAAACGGGACGGCGCGGATCTCCGCGCCGTTTTCGTTCATGCATCGTGGCGAAAACACGACACGCTTCGTAAATCTCCGCCTCGCGACGGATATACCGCAAAAAAAGCGTCCCGAATGGCCTCGCGATTGGACGCGCGCGCCATACAAATCTGTGCCTTCAGTTCAGTTGTTTGGCGCTGTTGCGAGGTCGATACTCGGTGCGCCCGGCGCCGCGACCGGCACCGGGTGTCGTCTCACACTCTGGGGAAAAAAGTCATGCACATCTTGCCTTCGCGTACGGCGCTGGCCGCGGCTCTCGCCATCGCGCTTGCCGGGCCCGCCGCGGCCGCCAGCCGCATCGCCGCCTCCTCGCCGACGCCCGACGCGATCGAAGCCGCGCGTCCGAACACGAGTCTCCTGATCCTGCGCGCCGGCATCTTCGATCCGGTGGCGCAGTCGCTCGATTTCTCCGCGTCCAACGCAGCGCCGGGGAGCGCTTCGTCGTACGCGATCGTGCAGTTCCAGCAAGGCCGCAGCGTCGATCGCAAGGCGCTCGCGAAGCGCGGCATCCAGTTTCTCGGCTACGTGCCGAACAACGCGTACTACGTGAAGCTCTCGGGGCTCGGCATCGATGAGCTCCGCCAGGATCCGGCCGTGCGCTGGGCCGGCGCCGTGCAGCCCGGCATGAAAGTCGCGCCCGAGCTCTACACGAATCGCGACAGCGCGCGCCAGGCCGACGGCAGCTACGAAATCCGCATCCATGCATTTCGCGGCGTGAGCGCGGCGCAGATCTCCGCGGCGGTCACGAAGCTCGTGCCCGGCGTGCGCATCACGGTGCAGAGCGAGCGCGCCGATGCGCCGCAATACGTCCGCGCGTCGGTCGCGATGCCGGCCTTCGATCATCTCGTGCGCTCGGCGAGCTCGATCGACGGCGTCGAGTTTATCGAGCCGTTCGTGCAGCCGGTCTATCACAACTCCGGCGCGATCGGCGCGATCCAGGGCAACGCGACGACCGACTGCCCCGGCTCGGGCCCGGTCTGCGGCCCGACGCCGATCTGGGATCACGGTCTCTTTGGCTCCGGCCAGATCGCCGGCATCGCCGATTCCGGCACCACGCCGAACGCCGCGTGGTTCACGACGCTCAACAACGGCTCGGGCGACCACGTCGAGATCACGTTCGCCGACGATCCGGCGCCGCCGCTGCCCGATGTCGGCATCCTCTATCCCGACAGCAAGATCCTCGGCTACTGGGTGCAGCCGGGCTCGTTCCCGTACGACGCCGGCGTCTTCCACGGCACGCACACGACCGGCACGCTCATCGGCGATGCGTCCGGCGTGTTCGGCGCGAACACGTATCTCGCCGCGACGCCGCTCGCGGCCAATCACGAGCTCGCCGACGGCATGGCGCCGAACGCGCAGCTCCTGTTCCAGGACATCG
>CALFNI010000225.1 GCA_937902695.1 uncultured Rhodanobacteraceae bacterium | reverse complement strand
TGCTCGCGAAGCTCGCAAATCTAAATGGGGAGACGCGCTTCGACCTCGTCGAGTTCAATTTGCGCCTGCGCGCGGCGAAGAATGCGCGCCAGGCGATCCATGACGTCGAGGCCGAGCTGCAGGCGCATCTCGAGCGGTTCTATCGCAAGGCGTGACCGGGATTTCCGGCATGAAACCGCCCGCCGATTCCGATCCCGCGCACTGGCACCGCGTTTTCGGCGCGAGCGCGAACAACGCGGCATGGACGCTCGCCGAGGCGCCGGCGGGCGCTTTCGATCCCGCCGCCCTGCTCGATGCGGCGCACGCCGCCGCGTGGCACTGGACGCTGGTCGGCAACGAGCAGAACCGGATGCGCGCGCGCACGCTGCTCGCGCTCGCGCATGCGCGCGCGGGCCTCGGAACCAGCGCCCTGGCCTACGCCGACGAGGTGCATGACTACCTCGTTGCACGCCCCGAGACGCCCGATTGGGCGATTGCGCTGATGCACGCGATCCGGGCATATGCCGCGGCGGCGGCAGGCGTGGGCGACACGCATGCGAGCGCATACGCCGATGCGAAACGCGCGTTCGATGCGGTGGCCCGCGACGAAGATCGCGAGGTCGTCGAGCGCGTGCTCCGTCACGTCCCGATGCCGCCCGCCTAGTGCGCGCGCATCGCTTTCGTTCGAACATCGAACGTGTTCGATTCGCAGCCGGGCAAGGGCAGCACGTGGACGAGCTATCCGTACTACGCAAGCCGCCGGTTCAGCCCGATCGGACGCGCGTATGATTTCGGGGTCATGCCGTTTCGGCGGCAGCGACGGCCACTGACGAATCGACTGCACGAAAACCGACCGATGAAGACATTGCCCGCCCTCCTCTGCGTTCTCGCCGCCGGCGCGACCGGCCACGGCGCAGTCGCGGCCGAACCGATCCTCGTCATCCATGGCGGTGCCGGCGTCGTCGCGAAGGACATCACGCCCGAGCGCGAGCGCGACGTGCGCGCGACGCTCGAGCGCGCGCTGAAAGCCGGCCATGCGATCCTCGACGGCGGCGGCACGAGCCTCGATGCGGTCGGCGTCGCGATCAGCACGATGGAAGACTCCGGCACGTTCAACGCCGGCAAGGGCGCCGTGTTCAATCATGACGGCAAGAACGAGCTCGATGCCGCGATCATGGACGGCGCGACGCTGCGCGCCGGCAGCGTCGCGAACGTGCACACGGTCAAGAATCCGATCCTCCTCGCGCGCGCGGTCATGGACAAGTCGCCGCACGTGATGCTCGTCGGCGAGGGCGCCGAGATCTTCGCGAAGTCGCTCGGCATGCAGCCGGTGCCGACCTCATACTTCTACACCGAAATGCGCTGGAAGGAGCTGCAGCAGGCGCTCGAGGACGAGAAGAAATCCGGCCCCCACGGCACCGTCGGCGCCGTCGCGATGGACAAGGCCGGTCACCTCGCCGCCGGCACGTCGACCGGCGGCATCACGAACAAGCGCTACGGGCGCGTCGGCGATTCGCCGATCATCGGCGCCGGCACGTATGCCGACCTGCATTGCGCGGTCTCGGCGACCGGCTGGGGCGAGTTCTACATCCGCGCGACGGCCGCGCACGACATCTGCGCACGCATGGAATATGCGAAGACGCCGCTCGGCGACGCCGCGAATGTCGTCGTCATGGACATCGTGCCAAGGCTCGGCGGCGACGGCGGCGTGATCGCGCTCGACGACAAGGGCGACATCGCGATGCCCTTCAACACGGAAGGCATGTTCCGCGGCACGATCGACAAGGATGGGCACGTCCGCACGTGGATCTTCAAGGACAGGTAGCGCGCTGGGCATTGCTCGCCGGTTGCGCGCGATCGGCGACACTGCGAGCCGGGTGTTCGATCAGCGCACACGTGCCTGCCCGGTGCGCGATCGCACGCGATGAGGCTTGAAAGTGCGGGCTCACCCGATATCTCGGCGCCGCTCCTTCCGCAAACTACCGTGCGGAGTCGCCGCGCCGGGCGAAGGTACGCGCTCGACTGTCAGCGCCGCGTCGCGTTCAGGACGGCGACCCGGGCATGCGCCCTCATGCCAGCCGCGTCAGCTCGACATGCGCAGCGGAGAGCTGCTCCTGCAGCAGGCGCCGCAGCGTCGTTTCGACGGTCGCGACGTCCCACGGCGTTCCCGGGGCGCTCACGATGTATGTTTGATGGACGGATGCGTGACCTGGCCTTCCCACGTCCCGCGAGACGCTGACCTGATCCGACGCGGCTGCCAGCGACCACAGACGCTTCAGCAGGACGGGACCAATCGACGCCCCGTTGCGCAGGCGCAGACGGAAGATCGGCAGCATCGTGCTGGTCCGGTGCCGGCCCGGTATCGTGGTCCTGCTCATGGTCTGCACTCCCTGCTGCGGATGGCGCCGAACGTCATCGATGTCGTGGTCTCGAAGCTCGGCCGTCATCGTGCGCTCGAAGCGGGATCATGGGAACCGGAAGCGCGCTCCTGCTCGCTCAACCGGTCGCAGCGGGCGCGTACCACGTTGAGATCGTCGTGCTGCTTGTCGAAGATGTCGGTGCGCCGCGTCTTCGCGGCGGCGAGCCTGGCGCGCAGGCGATCCTGCATGCCCTGTCCGCTGGATGCGATCGCCCGATCGTCGAGCTCGTCCTCGAGCAGGGCGATCAGCTTGTTGGCGTCGCGCATATCGACATCCGCCTGATCGTCGATCGCCCGGATGTCCTGCCGGCAGCGCGCGCCCGGCGGGAGCTCCGCGTGCACGACGGCGGCCCGGACGTCGGGCGACGCCGCAAGCAAGAGGCTCACGGCAAGTATGCTGGGATGCATAGCGACTCCTCGCAATGGAAAAACAGCACGCGGCCCTGCCCATGCGACGGTCAAAGACGATGCGCTAAGGGACGTGACGACGATCCGTTTCGCGACGGCGAGCACGGGCATGCCGCGACAATGCGGCTGTCTCAGGGCGTTAGGGAAAGAACCGCAGGACTGAGGCGCTCGGAGTTCGAGATGCGTGCGGCACCTCTTAGCGCATCCTACAGTACTCCGGCGGGTGTTAGTTGCACGTGATGCAGGACACGCCGGCGGGCCTTCTCGTCGCTGTCGCACCGAGCCGAGCGTCGGGAGCAGCCCGTCAGATCACGCGCACCGGGCGGCGCGGAACCTTGATCTGCCGCGCGGGCTCGTCGACATGATGGCCGCTTCGAAAATGCAATCTGCGCGCGAAGGTGGCGAACGTGCCGGGTGTTTCGCCGAACGGCACGTATTCCCATTCGAACCTGACGTGGCCGTCGGTCATATCGATGCATACACCGCCATCGGCATGAGCGAGGCTGTAGAACGAGAAGTGATAATCGGTCAGTTCGGGCTTTCTAAGGGCGCTCATGGTTCGAGCCTCACA
>CALFNI010000224.1 GCA_937902695.1 uncultured Rhodanobacteraceae bacterium | reverse complement strand
GCGACACGGCCGGTACGAGGAGAGCGACCTGCTCGCCTGGGTGAGGGGGCACAGTCATGGGTAGGCTCCGCATCCGCGCCGGCGAGCTCGGCGCGATCCAGATCACCCGCCTCGCCGCGGGCAGCTACCGTGCCCGAGCGCGGGCGCGGGACGACGCGGGAACGCTGCATCAGCTCGTGGTACAGCGACCAGTAGTCCTTGAAGCTCGGATCGTTCTCGATGTTCGTGAGCTCGAAATCGACGCCGGGCCTGAGACGGAGGCAGAGGCGCTGGATGCGCTGCTCGATGACCGACGGACGACCGATGAGTATCGGCTTGGCGATGCCTTCGTCGACGACATTCTGCACCGCGCGGAGCACGGTTTCCTCTTCGCCTTCGGCGTAGACGACGCGCTTCGGATCGGCCTTCGCGCGCGCGAAGATCGGCTTCATCAGGAGCGTCGTGCGGAACACGAACGCGTTGAGCTTTTCGTAGTACGCGCGCAGGTCCTCCAGCGGACGCGTCGCGACGCCGGATTCCATCGCCGCCCTGGCGACGGCGGGCGCGAGATCGACGAGCAGCCGCGGATCGAACGGCTGCGGGATGAGGTACTCCGGCCCGAAGCTCGGCATCTGCCCGCCGTACGCGCGCGCGGCGACATCGCTGGCCTCGCGTCGCGCGAGCTCGGCGATCGCCTTGACGCACGCGATCTTCATCGGTTCGTTGATCGTCGTCGCGCCGACGTCGAGCGCGCCGCGGAAGATGTACGGAAAGCAGAGCGCGTTGTTGACCTGGTTCGGATAGTCCGAGCGGCCCGTCGCGATGATGCAGTCGGGCCGCACCGCGCGCGCTTCCTCGGGCAGGATCTCCGGCGTCGGATTCGCGAGTGCGAGGATGATCGGCCGCTCGCCCATGCGCTGGACCATCTCGGGCTTCAGCACGCCGGCCGCCGACAAGCCGAGGAACACGTCGGCGCCGTCGATGATCTCGCCGAGCGTGCGCGCCTTCGTGTCGCGCGCATAGCGCGCCTTGTTCGCATCCATGTCCTCGACGCGGCCTTTCCAGACGACGCCGAGGCGGTCCGCGACCCAGATGTTCTCGGGCTGCACGCCGAGGCTGACCAGCATGTCCAGGCACGCGATGCCGGCCGCGCCGGCGCCGGTCGAGACGAGCTTGATCGTGCCGATATCCTTGTTCGCGACGCGCAGCGCGTTCAGGACGGCGGCGCCGACGATGATCGAGGTGCCGTGCTGATCGTCGTGGAACACCGGGATCTTCATGCGCTGGCGGAGCTTCCTCTCGACCTCGAAGCACTCCGGCGCCTTGATGTCCTCGAGATTGATGCCGCCGAACGTCGGCTCGAGGCTCGCGATGATGTCGACGAGCTTGTCGGGATCCTGCTCGTCGATCTCGATGTCGAACACGTCGATACCGGCGAACTTCTGGAACAGCATGCCCTTGCCTTCCATGACCGGCTTGGCGGCGAGCGGGCCGATGTTGCCGAGGCCGAGCACCGCGGTGCCGTTGGTGATGACGGCGACGAGATTGCCGCGCGTCGTCAGCGACGCCACCTCGCGCGGATCGCGCACGATCTCCTCGCATGCGGCGGCGACGCCCGGCGAGTAGGCCAGCGAAAGCTCGCGCTGCGTGACGACGGGTTTGGTCGGCGTGACCTTGATCTTTCCGGCCGGCAGCTTCCGGTGGTACTCGAGCGCGGCCTTTTTCAGTTCTTCGATGGTCGACATGGCTGCCGCCGGCCGTTGCGGCACGGGCGTCCTTCAGAGGCGGCTTCGACTATAGCATCGCGCAGAAATGCATCGATGACGGGGGCACGCCCATCAC
>CALFNI010000223.1 GCA_937902695.1 uncultured Rhodanobacteraceae bacterium | reverse complement strand
AACCTGTGACCCCTGCCGTGTGAAAGCAGTGCTCTACCGCTGAGCTAACCGCCCGGTTTCGGGGTCGATCTTACCGCCGAACCTCGAAAGAGTGCCGCCCTGGGGCGGCGTTGCACAGCCCGATTCCGGTGGCTCGTGGCCTGGAATCGCATGCCGTACGACCCTAGCTGGACGTCCGGCTATCGCCCTTTCGGGCTTCTAGCTGGATGTGGTGCCGGAGAAGGGAATCGAACCCCCGACCCACGCATTACGAATGCGTTGCTCTACCAGCTGAGCTACTCCGGCGCGAGGGGCGCGGAGTATAGCCGCGCGCGCCCGAAATCGACAAGCCGCATGCCCGGGCCGGGCGTCGCCGCGGCCGGAGCTACTACCAGCAGGAGCCGTTCGTCGTGTTGCCGGTCCAGGTCTTGTTGCCGACGTTGTCGATCCTGAGCCACGCGCAGGCGTCGTTGGACTGCACGTCGCCCGCAACGGGCTTGGCCGTGAGGACGAACGTGTTGGGGTCGCCCGAGGTGCCCCAGGTGACCGTGACCGTGTAGTGCCCGCCGCTCGACGTGGCGTCGAGGCCGAGACCACCCGGCGGAACGCCCGCGATGTCGGTGGTATAGGCGTTCTGGTTCGTGAAGGACCGCTCTTCGGCCGCGGCCAGGCGCAACAGGATCTCGCGGCCATCGGCGCGTCGCGCGCGGAATGCGTAACGGCTGTAGTTGTAATAGGCCAGAGAGGCCAGGACCGCAATGACCGCAACGACGATCATCAGCTCGATCAACGAAAAACCTCTGGTAAGGCGCCTCGACATGACATTCCCCTGACGGACATGCGACGGCGGAACGGCTTGTGCCGTCCCGCCGCGCTTCGTTTATAGCAAATCGAGCAGCTCGCGCCAGGCGCCGCGATGCGGGGGCGGCGCCGGAATCGAGAATTGCGGCAGGCCCGGCAGCAGCAGCGGTCCGCCCTGCGAGCCGATGACGGCCGGGATGCCCGCGGTCGGAATCAGCTGCGAAGTGACGACCTGGCCGATGATGTTGTTGCCGCCGCCGTTCGGACCCGCGCCGCCGCCGACGGGCGATGCGGGAGGCGGTGCGCCGAACTGGCCGTCGAGGACCATGATCGCGCCCTTTCGTCCCGGCGTGCACGGATCGTCGCCGTTCGGAATCAGGCTCGAAATGACGACGATGTTCGCGACGTAGAACGGCACGGGCGTCACGATCACGCGCTCGCTCGGCTCGCTCGACACGTTGAGCGGAATCTTCCAGCCGCGATTCGTGCTGACATTCAGCGTGGGCGTCAGCGTGCGCACGCCGGCGCTGTCTTCCGAGATCGACCACGAATTGAGCTGCCCCGGACTGAACGGATAGGTGACACCGGCTGCCGTCGCTTCGGTGCCGTTGCCGTAGTCGCGTATGCCGAAGATCGATTGCGTTGCCGTGTTCGCATCCGCGCCGCAGCCGGCGGGCGGCGTCGACGTCGTACGGTCGCACAGGCCGAGGAACTTGCCGGTGCCGAACACCCACATCGGCACGCCCGCGGCGCGATCGCGCATGCCGACCGGCATGATCGAGATCGGCATCCGGCCGATGTCGCCGTCGTTCGATCCGTAGGTCTTGAAGAGGAAATCGACCTTCCAGTTGTCCGGGGTCGCGGCCGATCCGTCGCCGCAGATCATCGTCGCCGACGGCGGATTCGGCGATGCGACGCCCGTCGCGCAGCCGGTCAGGTCGAAGCGCCAGAGGTTGCCCGAGAGGTCGCCCGCGACCGCGATGTCGTCGACGAAGTTGGAGTTGAGGTCGTACGCGGCAGCGGTCGAGAGGCCGTAGGTCTTCGACGGCGCAGCCTCCGGGGCCGAGCTGGTCGCGATCTGCTTGATGAAGTCGCCCGTCGCAAGATCGATCACGAAGAGCGACGTGCGATTCGCGGCCGCTTCGGCGCTCGCCGGGTCGACCGGCGTCTGGTTCGGCAGCGGAAAGTAGCTCGACGACAGCAGCACGACCCATTGGCCCGTGCTGAGGCGCGCGATGTTCGGGTACGAATACGAATAGCCGAGATCGCCGTAGTGCGTCTGCGTGCTGTCGATCTCCCAAAGCACCTTGTCCCGGATGTTGGACTCGGTCATCTGGTCCGGATGCGTCACGTCGAGCGCGAAGATGCCGCGGCCGCCGAGGCGATAGGAGCCGAGCAACACGGTCCTCCACGCTCCGTTGATGAAGACGTCCTGGATCACCGGCGAATTGTCGACCGTCACGGTCGTCTTGTAGTACGAGTCGCTCGTGGTCTTCGTCAGGTGGCCGTTCGTCATGATCAGCGACGGCACGAACGCCCACCGCTCCTCGCCGGTGATGCCGTTGAACGCGTGCATCATGCCGTCGTTGGAGCCGACGTAGACCGTCGGCGCGCGATTGCGGTTGTCGTAGACGAACTGCGCATAGCTGCTGGTGCTCGGCACGCCGTTCGCGTCCGGCGTCGCCGCGTCCGCTTCGAGAGAACCGAGGGGGAAGTTGTCGCTGAAGCCGCCGGTCGGTGCCGAGACGTAGACGGGCTGCGAATTGATGATCGCGCCGAGCACCGATCCGCGATGGCGCAGAAGCGGTGCCGTCGTTTCGTGCGTGCGCACGCCGCGCACCCAGTCGAGTCGGTTCTGGCCGTTGCCGTCGCAACCGGGCGCGACGCCCGTAGCCTGCCCGCAGACCAGCGTCGAGCCGGGATCCTGGTTCAATGCGTTCTTCTGCGCGGACGTGAGCGTCGCCCAGGTGAACGCCTGGCCGTGCGCGCCGTCCCACGTGAAGATCTGGCGCCCGCCGGTTCCGCTCGGCGGACGCGGCGCGGGGTTGCCGTCGGTGCCGAGGCCGGTCGAGAGACAGAAGCCGCCGGTCAGGATGCAACCGGCGTCCCAGCGCGTCTGGCCGGGCGTCGCCGTGATCGGGTCGAGATCCTTCTTGAGCAGCTGGCCCGAATAGTCGGAAAGATCGTAGCCCGCGCAATACCCCTGCGTGCCCGCGC
>CALFNI010000222.1 GCA_937902695.1 uncultured Rhodanobacteraceae bacterium | reverse complement strand
CACGCTCGATCGCGTCGGCGAGATTCCGGTCGGCTGCAACATCCACGATCAGATGATCACGCATCTCTACGTCTCCGATGCGCCGTGGATCGCGCGCACGCAGGCGGATGGCCGCGCCGTGTTCGACCCGTTGCCGGCGGGCACCTATAACGTCGATGTCTGGCATCCGCAGCTTCGTCCCGGCAAGCCCGCACCGAGCAGGACGGTCACGATCGGGTCGACCGGGTCGAGCGTCACGCTGACGCTCTCGCTGTTGCCCGATCCGCGCAACGGCGATCGGGCACGCTACTGACCATGAGCTTCCGCCTGCGCCTCTCGCTGCTCTTCGTCGCGACGCTCGTCGCGGTGCAGATCTTCACGGCGCTGCTGGTCTACGCGGTCGCGCGGCGCGCGGTCATCGCCGACGGCGAGCGTCAGCTTACCGCCGGCGCCGCCGCGGTGGCGCGACAGCTCGACGACATTTCGACGCGCGTCGCGGACAACGTGCAGGTGCTCTCGCTCGACTACGCGCTGCGCTCGGCGATCGCGCAGCGCGACCAGAGCACGGTGCTGTCGGCGCTGCGCAACCATGGCCGGCGCATCGGTGCCGATCGCATGCTGCTGATCGGTCTCGACGGGACGATCCGCTCGGACACGTCGAATCCGGACGCGACGGACGCCGGCACGTTTCCGTTTCCCGATCTCGCCGAGGCCGCGTTCGAACGGCCCGCGGCGGCCGTCGTCGCGATGGACGGCAAGGCATACTGGATGATCGTCGTGCCGGTCTATGCGCCAGAACCCATTGCGCTGATCGCCGCCGGCATCCCGGTCGACAATCCGCTGCTCGCGCGCCTGCAGCAGCTTTCGGCGCTTCCGAACACGATCGAGCTCGTCAGCGACACCGGCGGCGGTCGCTGGATCGACGTCGCGCGCGGCACCGAATCGGTCTCGCTCGCCGGCGCGATGCGCGCGGCCGGTCAGACGCTGCCGCTGCAACCGACGATCGTGCGCGCGGACGGGCGCGAATACGTCGCGCTCGCGACACGCCTTCGCGAATCGCAGAAGAGCGCGCCGGTCGCGGCGGTGCTGGGCTATTCGCTCGACGATGCGCTCCGTCCGTACCGTTCGGTCGCGCTGGCGTGGGCGAGCCTCGTCGCACTCGGGCTCGGCGCCGGCCTCGTCGTGGCGATGCTGATCGCGCGCAGCGTCGCGCATCCGATCGAAACGCTCGCAGCAACGGCGCATCGCATCGAATCGGGCGATTACACCGCGCCCGGCAGCATCCATGCGACCAGCGAGATCGGCCAGCTCGCCGCCGCGTTCACGACCATGACGCATGCCATCGCCGAGCGCGAGGAGCGCATCCGCCATCAGGCGCTGCACGATGCGGTGACGGGACTGCCGAATCGCAAGGCGGCCGAGAACGCGATCCGGCAGGCGCTCGCGCAGGCGTCTGCCGCGAACGGCGCGCTGCTGATGGTCGGCCTCGCGCGGCTGCCCGAGATCATCCAGACGATGGGTCACTCGATCTGCGATCGCGTCATGCACGACGCCGGCGCGCGCCTCTCGCCGTTCGCCGCACGCGGCTTCGTCGCGCGGGCGACGGACGCGCAGTTCTCCGTGTGGCTCGACAACACCGGCAAGGCCGACGCCATCGCCGTCGCGTTCCGCATCCTCGATGCGCTCGGCGTGCCGTATCAGGAAGCCGACCTCTCGATCGACACCGCGCCCGCGATCGGCATCGCGCTCTATCCCGCGCACGGCGGCGAGGCGAGCGCGCTGCTCCGGCGCGCCGAAGTCGCGCTGATCGCTGCCCTCGATTCGGCCGATCCGGTCGCGGTCTACGATCCGGGCACCGATCCGCACCGCCCGGAGCGGCTGACGCTGATGACGGATCTTCGCCAGGCGCTCGACGCCAACCAGCTCCGCCTGCATTACCAGCCGAAGCTGAATCTCGCGGACCGTCGCATCGACAGCGTCGAGGCGCTCGTGCGCTGGAATCATCCGCAGCGCGGCAGCGTGCCGCCCGATACGTTCATCGCGCTCGCCGAGCGCACCGGCAATATCCGCAGGCTGACGCGCTGGGTGCTCGCGACGGCGATTGCGCAGGCGCAGGAATGGGCCGCAAGCGGCTATCTGCTGCGCATCGCGGTCAATCTTTCGGCGCGCGATCTCGACGATGCCGAGCTCCCGCGCCGCATCGGCGACCTGCTGTCACTGCACGGCGTCTCGCCGCGCAGCATCGTGCTCGAGCTCACCGAGAGCGCGGTCATGGGCGAGCCCGAGCTCGCCGTGCAGGTGCTGAGGCGGCTTGCCGACATGGGCATCGATCTTGCGATCGACGATTTCGGCGTCGGGCAGTCCTCGTTCGCGTACCTGCGTCGCCTGCCGGTGCGCGAGATCAAGATCGACCGGCTGTTCACGCAGCGGCTCGGCGAGGATGTCGGCGATCGCACGCTGGTCCGTTCGATCGTCGATCTCGGCCACCGGCTGGGCTATCGCGTCACGGCCGAAGGCGTCGAGACGCGCGCCGCCATCGAATATCTCGGCTCGATCGGCTGCGATCACGCGCAGGGTTTTCTGATCGCGCGCGCGCTCGCGTCCGATCAGGTCGAACGCCTGTTCCCACGGCGCGAATGGGATTTCGCGCGCGCCGGAGCCTTGCCGTGATCCGTCGCATCGCGCTGGCCATGCTTGCATGCGCCGGCGCGATGCGCATCGCCGCGGCAGCCGACTTCTCGGCGCACGGCTATGTCGATTGCCGGCTGATATCGCGCGCCGGCGAGCGGAGCTTCGTCGACGGCGGGCTCGGCAAGACGCGCTTCGGCGGCGGCGGCCTCTCGGCGACGTGCGTCGAGGCCGATCTCACGCTCACCGCGCAACTGACGCCCGCACTGCTCGCACTCGCCGACGTGCAATACCAGACGACCGGCAGGAACGCGTTCTCGGCGCTCGAGGCGTACCTGCGCTATCGGCCCGTGTCGACGACGCCGCTGCGCTGGTCGTTCAAGGCCGGCGAGTTCTTCATGCCGGTCTCGCTCGAAAACGACGCGATCGGCTGGACCAGCCCTTGGACGCTGACGCCGTCGGCGATCAACAGCTGGCTCGGCGAGGAGTTCCGCACGATCGGCGCCGAAGGCCGCGTCGAATGGCGCGGCACGACGAACACGTTCGAGGGCGTCGCGGGTCTCGTGCGCCTCAACGATCCGGCCGGCGAGCTGCTCGCGGCGCGCGGATGGTCGCTGAGCGATCTCGTCACCGGTGTCGGCGGCCGTGTGCGCGAGCCCGACGTCTACGCGACGTTCAACGGCGCGCCGGTGCCGCTCCGCTTCAATCCATTCGCCGAGAACGACGGCCGCACCGGCTGGTATGCCGGCGCGAGCTGGAAGATGCCGGGCGCCGGCGGCGTGACGCTGCTGCGCTATGACAACGAAGCCGATCCGGCGACGCACAGCAACGGCGCGTCGCCGACGTTCAGCTGGCACACCGATTTCTGGAGCCTCGGCGCCGAAGCCGACGCCGGCGACATCGTGTTCCTCGGCCAGGCGCTGACCGGCTCGACCGAGATCGTGCCGTCGCCGTATTTTTCGACGTCGACCAGTTTCCGCGCCGCTTACCTGCTCGCCGGATGGAACCGCGGCGCGGTGCGGCCGACGCTGCGCTTCGATGCGTTCACGACCGAGCAGCTGCCGAGGAGCATCGACGGCCGCTGGCGCGAGCACGGCAACGCGATCACGTTCGCGCTGAACTGGCGGCCTTATGCGTGGCTGCGCGTGACGGGCGAGGCGCTGCGTGTCCACAGCTGGCGCAACCAGCGGCTCGACGAGGGGCTCTCGCCGCAGCAGACCGACAATCAGGTGCAGCTCAGCGCGCGGCTGATCTATTAGGATTCGGCACCTTCTCCCGCGCGCGGGAGAAGGTGAACAACCGATCAGTCGGCGCGTTCGGCTTCGTTGCGCGGGGCGCGCTCGGCGGCCGCGCGGAGCGCTTCCTGATCGAGCAGAGCTTCGTCCGTCGTGACGCGGCGGCGCTTGCGCACGAGCGCCGCGATCAGCTCGGCCGCATGGCGGCGCCGCTGTTCGTTGTAAAGCTCGTCGCTGGTCTTTGACTGCGTCATCAGCGTTTCCGGAGCCGATCCGGAATGGACCGCGCGAGGCGGCGTAAGTTGCGCGCATTGTCCGCCCGCGGCGTCGCACGCGTCGAGACGGACGCGCGTCGGTTTTCGTGACCACCTTGGCAGTCCGTCGCGCGACGGAGCGCCGATCGGGAACATCACTCGCCCGTTTTCCGCCCCTGGGACGCCCCGCGCCAGCCGTCGGCGGCGCGCGCAATCGCCCCTCCGAACGCAGGAGGGCTCAAATGACGATTCGACCGCTTCAAGGCGCGACGTCCAAGGTGCTCGGCATCGCGGCGCTCGCGCTCGTGATGCTGATCCCGCTCGCGCAGGTCAACGATCTCGTCGGCGAGCGCGAGGGCCGCGCGCGTGAGGCGACGCAGAAAATCGCCGAGCGCTGGGGCGCGCAGCAGGTCATCGCGGCGCCGGTGCTGGTCGTGCCGGTGCAACGGCGGGTGCAGCACGACAAGGAATGGATCACCGTCGAGGAGCGCGAGTACGTGCTCGCCGATCGTGCCGCGCTCACCGGCAGGATGGCTCCGGAGCTGCGCCGTTACGGCATCTACGAGACGGCTGTCTACACGGCAGACATCGGTATCGAAGGGCGCTTCGATGGCGCCGATATCGCCGCGCTCGCCGCGCCCGGCGCCGCGCCGCAATGGGCGCGCGCCGAATTGCGCGTGCCGGTTGCGGACGTGCGCGGCATCCGGCGCGTATTGACGCTGCATTTC
>CALFNI010000221.1 GCA_937902695.1 uncultured Rhodanobacteraceae bacterium | reverse complement strand
TCGCCGATCGCCACGCCTTCCCAGACGAGCTGCTTGGCCTTCGCGTCGATCAGCTCGATGTTGAGCGTGCCCTCGACGTACTCCTTCGTGCCCTTGTCATACGCATAGGTCGACCACGTCTTGTAGATCGGCACGCGCTCGCCCTGCCGATAGCCGTAGTAGCCGACCTCCTGCTTGTCGAGCGTATCGTGGCCGGTCTTCTTCGCCAGCAGGGCCGAGAAATTGACCAGGAGATCCGGATTGCTCTCCGAATACTTGTAACCGCGCTTTTCCATTTCGCTCTGCGCCGCCTTGCGGAACGCATCGGTGATCGGCGCGGGATAGCCGTCGACCTCGGTGCCGGGCGGCGTGACGAAGCCGAATGTCTTGTAGGCGGCGAAGTGGGTCGAGTGGTCGTAGTCGGCCTTCACATGCGGCTTGGCGACCGCCGCGACGGAAAAGGCCGCAGCGAGCACGGCGGTGAGGAAGGCGATTGCCAGCGATTGCCGCATCTTCATCGATGTTCTCCCAAGGTTTTGCCACGAACGCGGTCTCGAACCCGCTCGGGCACGGTTGGCCGTTCGTCTGTTTCGCTCGCTCGAACGATCATTGCGCCGGCTGCCGAGGGCCGCAAGATCGTAAAAATACGGTGCCGCGCGGTTGCGATCCCGATCCAGACGCTGCGCCCCACGCGACCGTCGCAGATAGGGCGTTCGCCGGCGGCGCTGCGGACGGCGCTCAGCACGGTTGTCACATGCACTCGCTAGGCTCGGCGAAACCGGGGGTTGCGCCACCTGCGCGAGGGAGCTTTCAATCCGCATGAACATCCTGATGCTGTCCGACGTCTACTTTCCGCGCGTCAACGGCGTTTCGACATCGATGCAGACGTTCTGCCGCGAGCTCGTGCGACTCGGCCATCGCGTCACGATCGTCGCCCCCGACTACGGCGTCGCCGACGGGGACGCCGAGTTCGAGATCATCCGCCTGCCGTCGCGCCGCATCTTCTTCGATCCGGAAGACCGCCTCATCACGAAAGCGGCCGTGCGCTCCGTCGTCGACGCGCTCGCGTCCCGCGCGTGGGACGTCGTCCACATCCACACGCCGTTTCGCGCGCACCAGATCGGCGTTGCGCTCGCCCGGCGGACCGGCCGTCCGACGGTCGAGAGCTACCACACGTACTTCGAGGAATACGTCGCGAACTACCTGCCGTGGTTTCCGTCCCGCCTGATGCGCTTTTTCGTGCGGCGCTTTTCGCGCAAGCTCTGCGAAGGCGTCGATCATCTGATCGTCCCGACCGACGAGATGGCGGCCGTGCTCGAAGGCTACGGCGTCGCGACGCCATCGACGGTCGTGCCGACCGGCATCCGGCTCGAGGAGTTCGCGCGCGGCAATGCGGCGCGCTTTCGCGAGACGCACGGATTCGCAGCCGACGCGCCGCTGCTGTTGACGGTGAGCCGCCTCGCCATCGAGAAGAACATCGATTTCCTGCTCGGTGTCGCACGCGCGCTGAAGGCCGACAGCCTCGACTTCACGTTCGTCATCGCAGGCGAAGGGCCCGACGCGCCGCGGCTGAAGCGGCTCGCCTCGTCGCTCGGCCTGGACGACCGCGTGCGCTTTCTCGGCAATCTCGATCGCGACAGCACGCTGCTCGACTGCTACAGCGCGGCCGACGTGTTCATGTTCGCATCGAGCACCGAGACGCAAGGCCTCGTGCTGATCGAAGCCATGGCGTGCGGTGCGCCGATCGTATCGACCGCGGTCATGGGCACCGCGACGGTGCTGCGCGGCGCGCGAAGCGCACTCATCGGCGAAGAAGACGTCGGCGCGTTCGCGGCGCTCGTCGCGCGTCTTCTGCGCGCTCCCGACGAACGCAAGGCCCTCTCGGCCGCGGGGCCGCTGGATGCCGGCAAGTGGAGTGCGACCGCGCTGATGCGCAAGGTCGTCGCGACATACGAGCGCCTCGCGGAATCGCCGCAGGGCGCGCGCACGGCCTCGGCGAGCGAAGCTGCGCAGACGGTCTGAACGCGCCGTCGCGATTCAGTCCGCGCTTTCGAGGTTCCTGCGCTTCGCCTCCCACACCTCGCGCTTCTGCGGCTTCACGTAGAGCGCGACCACTTCCGGATGGCGCTTGCGGATCACAGCCTCGACGCGCTCGACATAGGCCTCGATCTCGACGGCCGAGAGCGTGTCCCTGAACTCCGTGCTGAGCCCGGCGAACACATGGTCGGGCCCGAGCTGCACGGTCACGACGCCGTTCGTGCGGACGATGCATTCTTCCTGGCCGGCGATGGTGAGGATCGCACGCTGCAATTCGGGCCGCGCCGGCTCGCCGATCAGGAGCGCCTTCGTCTCGCGCGCGAGCAGGTAGGAGGTCGCGCAGAGCAGGAGCGCGATCGCGATCGACGCGAATGCGTCGAACTCGGGCCGGCCGGTGTAGTGGGTGAGGACCGTTCCGGTCAGCGCGACGAGCAGCCCGAGCAATGCGGCGCTGTCTTCGAGCAGCACGGTGAATACACCCGGATCCTTGCTCGCGCGGAACGCCTGGTAGTAGCTCAGCGTGCCTTTCACGCGGCGGATGCGTGCCAGTGCGGACAGCCACGAAATGCCTTCGAACACGAACGAAACCCCGAGCACGACATAGATCGCCGTGATGTGCGTCAGCGCGTGCGGCTGCTTAAGGCGGCTCGCGCCCTGATAGAACGAGACGCTCGCGCCGACGATGAGGATCAGCAGCGCGACGATGAAGCTCCAGAAGTAGGCTTCGCGGCCGTGGCCGAATGGATGACGCCGGTCGGGCGGCGCATTCGCGCGGTGCAGCCCATACAACAGCAGGAGCTCGTTCGTCGTGTCGGCGAGCGAATGCACGCCTTCGCTCGCCATCGCCGCGCTGCCGGTGAACACGGCTGCGCCGAACTTGCTCACGGTGATCAGGAGGTTGCCGACCAGCGCGATGACGACGACGACGGTGCTTTCGGATCGGGCCATGGATGAGCTCCGGACATGGGATCGAACGGCCGTGCACGTTGCGATCGTTCAGCCTGGAACGACGCCGATGTGCTCTGGACCCGGCGTGCACCGCGGCGCGCAGCGTGATGTTAATTCAGGTGAATGGCAGCTATCGCATTTCCGTCGACGGATTCCAAGCATTCAGCCGCAATCGCCCAACCTCTCGCCCCGGACATCGCCGCAACGTCACTGGTGACGAGACGCGCGGTGTTTCCCCAAGGCAACGAGGAGCACTCCATGAATATGCGTCACACACTGTTGAGCGCGACGATCATGACGCTGGCCTGCGCCGTTGCGGTTCCTGCCTTCGCCCAGGAAACCGAGACGACGAAGACCACCACGACGACGGTAACGCACGAAGGCCCGCACCAGTTCGTCTATTACGGCGATCACGACATCTATTTCGCGCCGGACACCAAGACCTACTACTGGCAGGAAAACGGCAACTGGCGTTCGGGCGTCGAGCTTCCGGCCGAGAGCCGTGCATACATCCGCACGGGCGGCGTGAAGATCCAGCTCGATACCGACAAGCCGTACGAGCGTAACGATTATGTGATCGAACACTACCGTCATCATCACGACGACTGAAGCGTGCGGATCGCGGTTTGGCCGTGATCTCTGCAACGCGATAGATCGAATGGACAACGTGCCAGGGACGGCATTCCACCCGCAGGCGAAGCGGCGCATCGCGGCCCGCCGCGAACCCCGATACATCGGATCAGGTGCATCGGATCAGGGAAGCACTTCGACGTAGCCCCCGGTTCCGTGCACGCGGATCCGCTGTCCATCGCGGATGATGCGCGTCACATCGGCGACGCCGACGACGGCGGGAAGCCCGTACTCGCGCGCGATCACGGCACCGTGCGTCATCAAGCCTCCGACTTCGGTCACCAGAGCCCCGATAGCGACGAATGCGGGCGTCCAGCTCGGGTCGGTGTAGCGTGTCACGAGGATGTCGCCACGCTCGAGATCCGCCGTCGAGGGAGCCAATAAGCCGCGCGCGCGGCCTTCGAAAATGCCTGCGGAAACGGCCAGGCCCGTCAACGCGCCCGGCGGCACGTCGTCGCGGCGGTAGGCGCCGTTGAGCATCTCGCCCTCTGACGTCAGCACGCGCGGCGGCGCGATTTTCCGGTGTTCCTCGAACGCGGCCATCCGCGAGCGGATGAGCCCGTAGTCCGCCTCGTTCGTCCGAACGACGTCGTGCAATTCGTGGAAGGTCAGGAAGAACGCGTCGGCGGCGTCGCACAGCACCTTGGACTGCGCCAGCCGATCGGCCTCGCGCAGCAATGCGCGCTTGTAGGCGAAGTAGCGTTCGACGAGGAAATACTTCGGATGCTCGCGATAGCCTGCGAACGTGCGAAGGCGGTCGATCTTCGCCTTCGTCTCCGCCGCTTTCTGCTCGCCATCGGGGAGCGCGCGCAATCGGGCAAGCAGTGCCGCTTCGCTGCGTCGCGCCGTTTGGAGTCCTTGCGCGAATCGACGCTCGCCTGCACCCGGCTCGAAGTTCCTGACGTTGTCGAGGATCAGCGGCACGAGCGACGCGGGCCGTTCGCTCCAGCGCGGCCGGGTGATGTCGATCTCGCCGACGCAGCGCATGCCGTGCTTGTCGAGCCATCGTTTGATGGCGTCCCGTGCTTCCCTGCCGCCTTCCAGCGTCGGCAGCGCATCGAGAAAATCGTCGCCGCGTACGCGCTGCAGGAACGTCACGACCGCCGCATGCGCGCGAATGACGTCGGCGACCTGCATCAGATCGTGTCCCATCTCCGAGGTCACGTTGTTCGGGACGGATTGCGCAAGCGCGTGGGCCGCATTCTTCTCGCCGAGCCACGCTTCGACG
>CALFNI010000220.1 GCA_937902695.1 uncultured Rhodanobacteraceae bacterium | reverse complement strand
ATCGACGATCATCACCTGATCGAAGCCGTCAGCCGCAACCACGGCACCAGCACGTTCGTCGCGTACGCGTACGACAAAAGCGCGAGCTTCCAGCCGCAGGTGTTCAGCTCGAACCTCACCGACGGCACGTTCGGCCCGCTCATCGCGCTGACCGATCCGAGCTTCCAGACCGGCCTCGTGCCGAAGCTCGCCTACGACGAGGCGACGAAGAAGGCGCTGCTCGGCATCCAGACGATCGGCAATCCCTTCATACCGCCCACGTTCGCGCTCGTCGACGTCGCCAACGGCGCCACGACGGTCTTCGGCGGCGTCGGCCAGGGCGACGTCAACGGCCTCGCGATCGACTCCGGCACGAACATCGCGTGCACGACGACGGAGATCGACTTCAGCGTGCAGTTCTACGACCTCGCCACGCTGTCGGGCACGAGCCAGCCGTTGCCCGGCGCGACGAACCAGTTCTACAGCGGCGCCGACGTCGCGGTCGATCCGATCCACCATCTCTTCCTGGTCGCGCAGCCGAACTCGAGCACGTCGCCCGGCGAAAGCAGCATCCACGTCTACGACGAAGCCGGCGCGCTGATCGAATCGATCGACGGCTTCCATTTCTCGAATGCGGGCAACGTCGTCGCGATGCACGTCGCGCTGCACCCGCGCTGGCGCTACGGTTTCGTCGACGGCCCCGACGCGGGCGTGAGCCAGATCCAGTCGTTCGTCTACTGAGCGGGCGAATCCGCCGTCACGGGCACGAGGCTCCCGAGCGCATCCCCGACGCGCGCGCGCATGCGCCGCGCGCCGAGATCGGCGAGCGCCGCCAGGATCTGCCGGTCTGGATCCGGAAAGATCGAGCGCTTGCCGCAATGGTCGTGCAGCAGCGCGTAGTCCTGCCCTTCGCCGAGAAGCTCGGCGAGCGTCTTGACGCGCCGCCGCGCCGCGCTGATGTCGACGATCTGCGAGCCGATCGCGCGATGCTGCTGCGAAAGCCGCCGCACGCGCCGGCGCCAGCGGTGCCAGTCGTCGTCGCGCCCGGTCGCGCGTGCGCGCGCTCCGGCGACGTCGATCTTCGCCATGCCGTCCGCGAGCGCGTCGCGCACGCGCGTTTCGGTCAGCGTTTCCCACGGCAACGCCGGCAATGCAGCCCGCAATGTCACGAGCAGCGCGCGCTTTCGCGCGAGGCCGGGATCGGATGCGAGCTCGCGCCGCGCGCTCTCGACACGCGCCCGCGCCGCCGAGCGGCGCGCGCGGCGCAGTATCGGCAGCGCCTCGGGCGGCTTGCCCTTCTTGACCAGGCGATCGAGCGTCTCGACGAGCGCCTGCGCGTCGCGCATCTTCGAAAGACGCCGGGTGACGCGGCGGACCTCGCGGTCGATCAGCTCCGCGCCGGGCCCGAGCACGACAGCGCCGAGCGCGAGCGTCGCCCGCGTGCGCCGCAGCGACTTGCGTGCCTGATGCACGCCTTCATGGACACGTCCGCCGCGCCAGCCGAGATGCACGATCGCGCGATCGAGCTCGTCGCAGGCGTACGCGCGCAACACGGAAACGTCGAACCACGGCGGCGCGACGGCGCGGGAGGATCCGTCCGCGCAGACCGGAATGTCGAGGGGAACCGCCATGGGTCGCGCCAGCATAGCGCGCCCATGGGGCGGATTCATCCGTAGACCGAGTGCGTCAGTCGCGCGCCTCGGCGGCGCTCCGGAACCTCGCCGAAGCGGCCTCGGTGTCGACCGAATCGGCCGCCTGCGCCGGCATCGTTTCGAGCACGCCGAGGGATCCGGTGCCCTGCCCGATCACATGAATCGGCAGCTCGCTCTTGTAGAGGAGCCGCGCGCCGCTGGCGGTGTACGGACCGACCGTCGTCGTGCCGGTCGTCGCTCTCATGGATCCGAGAAGACGGCGGTCGTCGAACACGCCGAACTCGTAGAGCCGCTTGGTCGTGCCGTCCGTCACCTCGATCTCCGCTTCGGTGAGATTGGGGTCATAGATGCCGAGCACGGTCCTGGTTGCATTGCCGACGGCGTGGCCCGACACGAACTGCGTGCCGCTCGCCGGATCGGTGTACGGCGTGTCCAGCACGACCCAGTCGCCGCCGACGTTGCCGCCGGTGATGTACGTGAGCGCCCATTCGCCATAGAGCACCTGGGTGCGATCGGGGTAGCCGTACTGGAACTTCGAGATTTCGGTCGAGCCGCCGGGATAGGTCAGCGTCGCCGTCTGGTTCGTGTGGAACGTGATCGTGATCGGGCCCGCGTCGCCCGTGTGCGTCGGCGCCACATACGGACAGCCGAAGCACTGGCCGTTCGCGAAGATGTCGTAGGCGCTCTGAAAGGTGCCCGTCGTGTGATCGTACGTGCCCGACGAGAGATACCAGATCGGGTCGCCCGACTGCTCGTAGACGTAGGTCGTCACGATCATGGTGTCGCCCTGCAGGTCGATCTCGTAGCCGCGGCCCGACTCGGCCGGATTCCACCAGAGTCCCTGCGTCGGTCCGCCGATGGTCAGCGCGGAGGCGGAATCGGCCAGCGCGAACAGCAGCGCCGACGCTACGAGCACACGAAGAACGGATTTCATCGACTTTCCTTTTCTTTCTCGAGTGACAGGGTTCGCGCGGTGCACGGCATGCCTTGCGCATGCGCGAAGAACCCTCGCGAGTGAACAGGCGGCGCCGGACCGGCGGCGCCATTCGCATCGAGCGCCCGTCCGGCCATCCGCAGATCTTACTGCATGGACCCGGGCGCATCGCAGACGCCTTGAGGACGGCCGAGACGGCCGCTTCGTCGCCATGCGCAAAAAAAAAGGGTCAACGAAGCTGCGCTTTGAAGTCGTGCTATACGGGTTTCCCGATCGCGCTGCGGCGAGTTTGGAGCACTCCAGCGGCTCCCCGACCGCCGCGCATCGCAATCACGTGCGATCTGTCGGCGCCGGGCGTGCGGTGTTTCCAAGCAGCGGCTCGAGCGGACCGAGCGCGGCCGACACGAAGCGCCGCGAATCGAGCGCGGCGGCGACGGCATCGACGAGTTCCTCGCCGGCCGAGGTCTTGAGCACGTAGCCGCTGCCGATCTCGAGCGCTTTGCGCGCGAGCCCGGGATCGTTGTGCACGGTCACGAAGACGACGCCGAGCGAGGGCATCTGATGCACGAGCTCCTGCGCGGCACGAATGCCGTCGAGGCCGGGCATGCCGATGTCGGTGACGACGACGTCGGGCTTGAGCCTGAGTGCCGTCTTGACGAGTGCTTCGCCGTGGCCGACGACGGCGACGACGTCGAACGCGCTGCCGAGCAGCTTGCGAAGCTGCTCGGCGACACTGGGGTGATCTTCAGCGAGGACAATCGTTGCGCGGTTCATCGGCCGCTATCCGTCAACCGTTGGCATCAGGATGCCGCCGGCTATGACGGGCCGCTAGCGAAATTGAACCGATTCAGCTAAGTAAAACTACTTCCGAACCACGTAACAAGTCCGACGAAGAAGCGCCTACAGGAGGAGTCCGAGCTCCTCGGACCGACGCACCAGTTCGAGCGTGGAGTGCACGCCGAGGATCTGCATCATAGTATACTTATGCGCCTCGACCGTGCGCACCGAAAGGCCCAGACCGGCGGCAATCTGCTTCGAGCGGAGCCCGCGACCGACGAGCCGCAGCACTTCGCGCTGTTTGACTGTAAGGTTGTGGATTTCCTGCAACTCGCTCGACAGATAACGCGCGCCAAGCGAAGGCGTGACGTAGACGCCGCCCGACAGCACTTGTCGCACCGCCGCGACGAGATCCTTTCCGGCCGCATACTTCACGACGTAGCCATTCGCCCCGGCGCGCATTGCGGCCGCAGCGAGCGCGGGCTCCGCATGCATCGTGAGGAAGATGAAAGGCACTCGCGAGCCTTCAGAGCGAAGCTGCTTCAGCACATCCAGGCCGCTCATGCCCGGCATCCTGATATCCGAGATGACGACGTCGGGATTCTGGCGGCGCACAGCCGCGAGCAGCGCTTCCCCGTCGCTCGCGACTTCGAGCAGCTCGAAATCGTCGACGAGCAGGCGCTCGATTCCCTCGGCGACCATGCAGTGGTCGTCGGCGATCACGAGTCGCGGCAGGCTGGCCGTGTTCAGCGCAGCGGGTGCGACGGCAGCGGCAGGCGAATGCATATGTGTGTCCCCTTTCCCGGGCCCGTTTCGAGGTCGAAACTCCCTCCGAGAAGCTTAGAACGCTCGTCGAGACTCAGCAGGCCCAGGCCCCGCGCCCGTGCTGCGCCGTCCGTCGTGCTGAAACCGATGCCGTCGTCGTCGATGCGAAGCTCGACGTGCCGGTCGAGGACGCCGACCGTGA
>CALFNI010000219.1 GCA_937902695.1 uncultured Rhodanobacteraceae bacterium | reverse complement strand
CGTTGTTGAGCGCGAGCCCTTCCTTGAACGAGAGGCGCAGCGGCGAGAGTCCGGCGCGCGTCAGCGCCTCGGCACCCGCGATGCGCTCGCCCTTGTAGAACGCCTCGCCGCCGCCGAGCAAAACGATCGCAAGGTGCGACAGCGGCGCGAGATCGCCGCTCGCGCCGACCGACCCCTTCTGCGGAATCACCGGCACGATGTCGCGGTTCAGAAGCTCCGCGAGCGCCTGCAGCGTCGACACGCGGATGCCGGAATGCCCGCGCATCAGCGTATTGATGCGGATCGCGAGCATCGCGCGCACGACGTCCGGCGCGAACGGTGCGCCGACGCAGACCGCATGCGTGACGATCAGGTTGTGCTGCAGCTCTTCGAGCAGCGTGCCGTCGGTGGTTTCCGGATTGCCGCCCGGGAGCTCGTCGCGCGCGCGATGCGCGCCGAGGAGCTTGTCCGCGTTGCTGCCGAAGCCGGTCGTGACGCCGTAGATCGGCTCGCCGCACTTGACCTTGTCGGCGATAAAATCCGCCGCGCGCTGCACGCATTCGAGCTGCACCGCATCGAGCGTCACGGTCGCGCCGTCTCGCGCGATCGCAACGACATGGTCGCGCGTCAGGCTGTTGCCGTCGAGGAGGATCGGATTACGCATGCTGGCTACTTCGCAACGACGTTAGTGGAGAGCGGCACGAAGGCGCTCGACCAGATCGGCACGCGGAATCTCGTGCTGCGTCGCCTCGCGCAGATCCTTGACCGCGATCACGCCTTTCGCGATCTCGTCCGGCCCGAGCACGAGCACGAAGCGGATCCCGGCGCGATCGGCGTATTTGAACTGCCGGGCCAGCTTGCCGTGCTCCATGACGACTTCCGTATTGATGCCGGCTTCGCGCAGCTCGTTCGCGAGCGCGAGGTAGCGCGGCAGTTCCGCCTCGTCCATCTGCGCCACGAGCGCCTGCACCGTGCTGCGTCCGCCGGCGAAGAGACCTGCCTCGCGGAGCTGCCAATAGAGCCGGGTCGCGCCGATCGAGATGCCGACGCCCGGCAGCTTCGACTTCGTATAGTGGCTCGCGAGATTCTCGTAACGGCCGCCGGAGCAGATCGAGCCGATTTCCGGATGATCGTTCAGCGTCGTCTCGTAGACCGTGCCGGTGTAGTAGTCGAGGCCGCGCGCGATCGAGAGGTTCAGCGCGAAATGCGATTCCGGCACGCCGAACGCGGCGACCAGCGTCAGCACCTCCTTCAGCTCGACGCGGCCCTGGTCGAGCTCGGCGTTGGCGCCGCCGAGCGCGTCGAGCTTCGCGATCGCGTCGGCGAGCGACGTCGAACGGGTTTCGACGAATGCAAGCAGCCTGTCGGCAACGTCCGGCGCGAGCGCGAACGTCGCGCCGGTCAGCGTCTCGCGCACGTATTTCGCGCCGCGCTTGTCGAGCTTGTCGACTTCGCGCAGGACCAGCGCCTGCTGCGCCGCATCCTCGATGCCGAGCGCGCGGAGGTAACCGCGCATCAGCTTGCGGTTGTTGATCTGGATCGTGAACGCCCCGATGCCGAGGTCGCGGAACACGCTGTGGATGACGGCGGGCAGCTCGGCGTCGTAGCGCACCGACAGCTGATCCTTGCCGATCACGTCGATGTCGCACTGGTAGAACTCGCGGAACCGGCCGCGCTGTGCGCGCTCGCCGCGGTAGACCCGCTGGATCTGGTAGCGGCGGAACGGAAACGTGAGGTCGTGCTCGTGCTCGGCGACGTAGCGCGCGAGCGGCACCGTGAGATCGAAGCGGAGCGCGAGCTCGGGTTTCTCGCCCTGCTCGATGGCACCCGTGGACTGGACGAAGTAGACCTGCCGCTCCGTCTCGCCGCCCTCCTTGGTCAAAAGGATGCTCGCGAACTCCATGACCGGCGTCTCGATCGGCACGAAACCGAAGCGCTCGAAATTGCGCCGGATCGCATCGAGCATGCCCTGGAAGGCGACCTGATCGAGCGGCAACAGCTCGAGCACGCCGGGCATGGTGCGGGCTTGCGTGACGGACATCGGACCCCTCGGAACGGGCCGCGCGGCGGGCGCCGCGCCAGCGAAACAGGAGCCCGTTAGCGTAGCAGATGCGCCCGGATCGGCCGCTCCGCGGCGGCCCGAACGTGCCCGCGACAGCCCGAATTGTTGCGCTGCGATGCCCGCGCCGTTACTATGCGCGGCCGCTTGCGCGGAGCCGGTCCCGGCTTCCCGCAACCTCCGGTCCGACGAGGCCGGATCCCATCTTCGGGGTGTAGCTCAGCCTGGTAGAGCGCTACTTTCGGGAGGTAGAAGTCGGAGGTTCGAATCCTCTCACCCCGACCAGTTATTCAGGTTTACGAGAAGCCGGCCGCGCGCCGGCTTTTTCGTGTCAGCGGGGCAACCGCAGACGGCCGTGCCCTGAAGCGCCGCGCTCTACTCTTCGCGAGCGTCGCCGCCGTGCTCGGACAACTGCGCTCCGAACCAGCGATGGATCGCCGTCACCGTGTGCGTGTCGCTGGTCGCGAATGAGAGCTGAGCGCCGTTCGGAATATCGGCGTAGGTGACGCGGATGCGCCCGGCGCTCGCCTGCATGTCGGCGAGGCCCGGCATGGCCGCGCCGTGCAGGTGACGTGGATCGCCGTAGTCGCCCTTCTGAAACGCCGCCGCCTCGTGCCGCAGATGCTGCCGGATCAATGCGATCTGATCGCTGTCCGTTTCGTCGCGGACAACGACCTTCTGCACGCCGCCGTCGTCCGTCATGGAAAACACGTGCACCGTCTTCGCCATGTCGAACGGCATCACGTCGTGGGACATGTCGTGCACGCGTTGCTGCTTCGTATCCGCGTGAGCGAACCCGCAGCCGAGCACGAGAAAAAAAGCGAGCATCGTCTTCTCAAGCATGCTGCTCAGACCCCGGGCAACTCGACGAGTTCGCGCCCTGGCGGCAGTCTCACTTGACGAAGTAGCCAGCGACGCGCCAGTGACCGTCGGGATCGCGCATCGGCGTGACCGTCTCGGTCGCGGCCGGGGCAGCGGCAAAGGACGAGCGATAGACGATGACGACATAGTCGCCGTCGGGAACGCCAGGCAGCTGATGCGCCGGCTGCGCGGATTCGAGCTCACGCGTCTTCATCGCACCGGTCTGCCTGCGCACGTCGCCGACCGCTCGCTCCCAATTCGATTTCGAGACGTGCTGCTTGAAGAAGGCGGAGGCTTCGTCCCAGCTCTGGCCGTACTGGCCTGCGTCGACGACGCTCAGCCACTCGCGCGCAGCAGCGGTCGCTTCGGCCGTCGCATCGGAATCGGCCGCGCCGGCCGTGGCGAAAGACGCGAGCGAGGCGAGCGCGATGACGGCCAACGCACGTTTCATGACGGCTCCCCAAAAGGCGACGGGATACGAAGTATAAACCTGCACCGCATTTCGTTGCCCGTCACGGAGCGCGAGGCAGCAGGAGCGAAGGGCGCGCTTCATGCGCGTCGCGCCGCGAGATCGCGCTCCGCCGACGACCGGACCGCCCGAAGCCCGCCCGGGGCCGCGGATCGCCCCACATCGGTAATCCATCCGCAAAACATCAGCACACCGCATCCGAAACGGTGTTTCGGAGCGCGGGCGCGCGGCGTCCAATCGCCGTTGCGGGGCCCGCGTTCCATCTGCGCGGGGAATCCGCGTGAAGGCTGCCGGAGTTTCGTCGGCCTGGCGGGTACCGCAACACGATGCGGGCGGAGCTCCGCATCGAGCGCGAATCGATCATTCGATAAGGAGATGAACACTCATGCGTCATGCACATGCACACATCACGACCGCCGTCGTCCTGTTCGCTGCCGGCCTCGGCGCCGCCAGCGCCCAGGACTTCGGCCCCTGGAGTGATCCGCAACCGGTCGATGCGATCGACACGGCTTCCGCGGAAGGCTGCCCGATCGAGGCTCCGGACGGCCTCTCGCTGTATTTCGCGTCCAACCGCGCCGAGACAGGCGCTCAGGGCAAGCTCGACATCTGGCGCGTGCACCGCGCCGCGGTGGCGTCGCCGTGGGGCGCGGCCGAGAACCTCGGCGCGCCGGTCAACACGCCCGAGTTCGACTATTG
>CALFNI010000218.1 GCA_937902695.1 uncultured Rhodanobacteraceae bacterium | reverse complement strand
TCTTCCGATCTGGGCCCGGATCGAGGCTTCCGGCCGGTCCAGGAGCGTTTCGGGGACGATCGTGTGCAAAGCCGCCGGGATGCGCGCGCGCCAGGCCGCCATGAGCCGCTCGTGTCCCTGCGCGTGCGCGGCGATGTCGTCGACCGCGTAGCTCCAGGCCTGGCCCTGCGCGAACCATTGCCGGTAGCACGAGAGCGCCGTCTCGACCGGATCGCGCCGGCAATCGATGAAGCGCGCCCCCGGCAGCATCGCCGCGGCGGCGCCGACGTAGGGCACATTGAGCAGCGATTTGTCCGTAAACCGCGGTCGCCGTCGGCGCCAGCGCGCCGTGCGCTCGAGATAGCGCTCGCCGAGCCGCCGCCAGTCGTCCGCGTCCGCCTCGCCGACCCAGCCGGGAAACGGCGTGCCGCGCCGGCGCGATTCCTCCTCGATCACGATCGAAAGATCCGGCAGCTCGCCGGCACCCTCCACCTCGGCATGGGCCGCGACGATCTGCTCGACCAGCGTCGATCCCGCGCGCGGCAGGCTGACGATGAAGATGACCTCGCTTCCGAGCGCCGACGCCGGCGCGGGCGCGGGCGTCGAGAACGCCGCGACGATGGCGTCCACCTCGCGGCGGAATCCGGCCGCGTCCCAGCGCTGCTGATCCCGCCGCAGCGCATTCGCCGCTTCGAGCACCGCGAATGCGTCGGCGTAGCGATCCTGGTCCTCCAGCGCCTTGGCGAGCGCGAATCCGAGCGCGGGCCGGTCGTGGGCGCGCGACTGGGCGAACGCGCGTTCGAGCGCGGCGACGTCGGCGGCGTCGAAGCGGATGGTCTTGAGGTTCGCCAGTCCCCACCACGCATGGGCCGCGATCGGATCGCGCGCGATCGCCGCGCGGTACGCGGCTGCGGCCTCGTCGATGCGGCCGAGCGCCTTCAGGTTGTCGCCCCGGACGATCCGTGCGGGCACGTGCCCGGGTGCGAGGGCGACCGCGCGCGCGAGCGCGTCGTCGGCCGCGGCCGATTCGCCCCGCACCTTCAGCGTCTTGCCGAGGTTGTACCAGGACGCGGCGAGCCCCGGCGCGAGCGCGGATGCATGGCGGAACGCCTCGATCGCGCCGTCGCCGTCGCCGGCCGCGGCGAGCGCGCTGCCGAGATTGTTGTACAGCAGCGCATCGTCGGGCCGCGCGGCCAGCGCGCGCCGCAGCGCCGCGACGGCCTCGGCCGGCCGGCCTTCGAGCACGGCCGCCACCGCGGCGAGCCGGAGCACTTCGGGATGGTCGGGCGCCAGCGCGAGCGCGCCGGCGATCAGCGGCGCGGCGCCTGCCGCATCGCGACGGTCGAGAAAGCCGCCCGCCCGATCGAGCAGGCGCGCGACCTCGGACGAAAGTCCGCTGCGCCGGCCGTGCGAAACGATCGGCGACGCGCTCGTCACGCAGGCGATCCGAGCGCGGCCCTGAGCGGATCCAGCACCGCGCCGTAGCGCTCCGCGCGCGCGGTATCGCGACGCAGCGGCGAACGGACCTGCGCCGCGCTCGCCGTGTGCACATCGCGCTGGACGTCGTGGAACGCGAGGCACGCCGCATCGAACGGAAGGACGCAGAAATCGAGCAATGCGCGGATGCGTGCGTCAGGCTCGGCGACAAGCGCCTCGTACTCGAAGCGCAGCACCGCGCCGGGCGCGATCGCATCCCAGTGGCGCATCAGCCGCTCGTAGTCGCGTCGCCAGCTCGCGATCTCGTCGATGCCGCAGGTGAACGGCAGCACGTTGCCGTACTGGAGCTTGAGGGCGCTCCACGCGGCTTCGAGCGCGTCGCGCCGGCAATCGACGATGCGTGCGCCCGGCAACATGGCGCGGATCGCGCCGACGAGCTGCCAGTTCTGGAGGTTCTTGTCGGTGGAACGCGCGTGCGTCGTGCGCCAGCGCGCCGTGCGTGCAAGGTATTCGCGGCCGAGTCGCGACCAGTCGTCCGGCGTCGCATCGTCGACCCAATGCGGGAAATCGACGCCGCGGCGTGCCGATTCCTCGCGGATGATGTCCGGCAATGCGCTCAGCTCGCCCGCGCCCTGCACCTGCGAGTGCGCGGCGAGAATCTGCTCGGCGAGCGTGGAGCCCGAGCGCGGCATGCCGACGATGAAGATCACCTCGCTGCCGAGCGACGCATCGCCGGCGCCGGCTGCCGGTGCGGCAAACGCATCCGCGATGTCGTCGACGACGCGGCTCGCGTCGGCCGCGTTCCAGCCGTTCTGCCGGCGACGGATCGCGTGCACGGCAAGCGTCGTGTCGAACGCCTCCCGATAGCGGCCGCGCGCTTCGAGCGCGAGCGCGTAGGCAAGGCCGAACAGGCAATGCGAGGATGTCGTGAGGTCGCGGCGCGCATAAAGCGCCGCGATCCGCGCGACATCGCCATCGTCGAGCTTCGATGCGTCGAGCCCGGCGAGGCCGGCCCACGCTTCGGCCGATGTCGGCGCGAGCTCGATCGCGCGACGGAACTGGGCCGCGGCTTCGTCGATGCGGCCCATCGCGCGGAGCGCTTTGCCGCGCTGCTCGTAGGCCGGGAAGCCGTCCGGATCGACGGCGATCGCTCGTGCATACGCCGCTTCGGCGTCGTCGTGACGCAGCGTCGCCTCGTAGGCTTTGCCGAGGTTGAACCACGACGTCGGAATCTCGGGTGCAAGCTCGGTCGCGCGGCGGAATGCGGCGATTGCGCCGTCCATGTCGCGCATTTCGGCGAGCGCGCTGCCGAGATTGTTCTGGATCAGCGCGTCGGCCGGCTGCGCGGCCTCGGCACGGCGCAACAGCTCGATCGCCTGCGGATAGCGCTGGCGCACGTGCTGCGTGACGGCCAGCAGCCGCAACACCTCGGCGTGGCCCGGCGCGGCGTCGAGCGCTTCGCGCAGCATGCGCTCGGCGACGTCGAACTCGCGCCGCTCGATCCAGCGTTCGGCGCGGACGAAAAGCCTCTGCGCGCGCTGCGGCAGCCCGGCGATGCGCGGATTCATCGCGCGGTCGGCCGGCACGGCTGCGCGGTCGATGCGAACGTTGGCCTGCCACGGCCTGTTCGACGGTGTCGCGCTCCCGGTACGTTCGTCGGCCATGCGGTCATTGCTCTCGGCGGATACCGAGTGCGAGGCGCAGCGGCGTCAATAGTTCGCGATACAGCGGCGCGCGCGCGGTGTCGCCGCGCAGCGGCTCGCGCACCTGCGCGGCGCTGATCGTGCGCACGTGGCGCGGCGTCTCGTAGAAGCGAAGGCAGGCCGGATCCCATTCGAGCCCGCAGAACTGCAGCAACGCGCGCGTCTCAGCTTCGGGATCCGCGAGCAGCTTTTCATAGACCTGATCGCGCACCGCGTGCGGATAGCGCGGATGCCAGAAGCGCATCGTGCGGTCGTAGTCGCGCCAGTAGGCGGCGAGATCGGAAAGGTCGTACGTGAACGCCTGGCCGCGCGAGAACACCTGGCGGAAGCACGACAGGCACGTCTCGACCGGATCGCGCCGGCAATTCACGAAGCGTGCGCCGGGCAGCATCGCCATCGCGGCGCCGATGACGCGCCAATTCGAAAGCGCCTTGTCCGTGGAACGGCCGCGTTCGCGGCGAAAGCGCGCGGTGCGCTCGAGGTACGACTCGCCCATGCGGCGCCAGTCCTCCGGCGTCGCCTTCGGCACCCAGTCCGGAAACTCGAGGCCGGTGCGCCTGGATTCCGCTTCGAGCACGTTGCCGAGATCGGGCAGCTCGTTGGCGCCTTCGACGTCGGGATGCGAGGCGAGGATCTGCTCGGTCAGCGTCGAGCCCGAGCGCGGCAGGCTCACGATGAAGATGACTTCGTGGCCGAGGTCGGGCGGCGACGCGCTCGCGGGCGGCTGCGCGAACGCCTTCATGATGCCGTCGATGCGATCGCTGAACTGGTGCGCGTCCCACTGCACGTGGCGGCGCTTGATCGCATTCGCGGTGCTGAGCACGGTGAACGCTTCGGGATAGCGGTTCGCGTCCTCGAGCGCCTTGGCGAGCGCGAAGCCGACGACGACGCGATCGTCGTCGCTCGTGCCAGGCATCGCGAAGAGCCGCTCGAGGTCCTTCGTCTCCTCGGCCGTGAAGCGCACCGTCTTCATGTTCGCGATGCGCAGCCACGCCTGCATCGAGCCCGGCTTGCCGAGCACGCTGCGGTATTCCTTCGCGGCGTCGTCGATGCGGCCGAACGTGCGCAGCGTGTCGGCGAGGCCGATGCGCGCGCGGACGTGACCGGGATCGAGGCGGAGCGCACGTTCGTAGGCCTCGTGTCCCTCGCCGGTGCGCCCGGCCTGGCCGAGCGTGCGGCCGAGGTTGTACCAGGCGGCAGCAAGGTCGGGCGCGAGCTCGCAGGCGCGGCGCAGCGCGACGACCGCCGCGTCGAGATCGCCCGCGCCGCGCAGCGCGGTGCCGAGGTTCATCAGCAGGAGCGCGTCGCCCGGCCGTATTTCGAGCGCGCGGCGCAGCGCCGCGACCGCCTCGGCGGGGCGGCCCTGCAGCTGGCGCGCGATCGCGAACAGGCGAAGGTATTCCGGATGATCGCCGGCCCAGCTCTTGCCGCGCTCCAGCAGCGCATCGGCCTGCCGCATGTCGCGTGCGTCGAGGGCGCGCCGCGCATCGCGCAGGAGTCGTTGCGCGCGCAGCGGCAAGTCGGCGAAGCGCACGTCGAGCTGCGCCGGCGCGTCCGCATCGCGCGTCGCCTGGGGCGGCGCCTCGGTTTCGGGAAGGCTCATCGTCGAATCGGTCGAAATGTCGGAGCGCGAGCTTAGCAAACGCCCGGCTCAGTGCGGCGCGGGCGCCTCGGCCAGCATCGCGCGCAGCGGATCGAGCAGCGTGCCGTAGCGGGACGCGCGCGCGGTGTCGGCGCGGATCGGCTGGCGCACCTGCGCCGCGCTCGCGGTGCGCACGTTGCGCTCGACCTCGTGGAAGCGCAGGCACGCCGCGTCGAACGCGAGGCCGCACGATGCGAGCAGCGCGCGGATCTCGGCTTCCGGTTCCACGACGAGCCGCTCATGAACGACGTCGTGGATCCGGCCGGGATAGCGCTGCTGCCAGAGCCGCATGAGACGGTCGTAGTCGCGCCAGAACGCGGCCATCTCGGCCAGGTCGTACGTGAAGCCGAGCTCGCGCGCGAACGACTGGCGAAAACACGCGAGGCAGTTCTCGACCGGATCGCGGCGCGTGTTCACGAGGCGCGCGCCGGGCAGCATCGCTTCGAGCGCGCCGACGTAACCCCAGTTCGTGAGGCCCTTGTCGGTGAAGACCGGGCGCTCCTCGCGCCAGCGCGCCGTGCGCGCGAGATAGTCGCGGCCGAGCCGCTCCCAGTCGCCGGGACCGGCGTCCGGCACCCAGATCGGGAACGGCTTGCGGCGCCGGCGCGATTCGTCGGCGATGACGAGATTGAGCTCGTCGAGCTCGTTCGCGCCGGTCACCGAGGGATGCGCGGCGAGAATCTGCTCGACCAGCGTCGAGCCCGAGCGCGGCAGGCCGAACACGAAGATGACTTCGCTGCCGAGATCGGGCGGCGCGCTGGTCGCGGCGGGTCTGGCGAACGCCGTCGCGATATTGGTCGTGTGATACGCGAAGGCGCGCGCATCCCACAGCAGCGTGCGGCGCTTGGTCGCGTTCGCCGCGGTCAGCACGGCAAATGCTTCGCCGTAGCGCTGCTGATCTTCGAGCGCCTTGGCGAGCGCGAAGCCCGCGCCGATGCGCTCCTCGCGCGTGAGATCGCCGCGCCCGTAGACGCGCTCGATCGTGCGCGTCTCGTCGGCGTCGAAGCGCGCCGTGCGCACGGTCGAAAGGCCATACCAGGCGAGCGCGGAATCCGGATGCGCGGCGAGCACGCGCCGGAACTCGGCTTCCGCTTCGTCGATGCGGCCCATGAACTGCAGGACGCGCCCGAGCGTCAAGCGTGCGGCGACGTGCCCGGGATCGTGCGCAAGCGCGTTCGTCAGCGCCTCGTGCGCCTCGTCGATGCGGCCGGCGCTGTCGAGCGCGCGGCCGAGATTGAACCACGGCGCGGCGCGCCGGGGCGCGAGCTCGGCCGCGCGCCTGAACGCCGCGATCGCCGCGTCGAGATCGCCGGTTTCGGCGAACGAGGTGCCGATGTTGTTCCACGGCAGCGCATCGTAGGGCGTCGCTTCGACGACGCGGCGAAGGAGCGTCACCGCGTCTTCGTGCTTGCCGCGGATCTGCGCGACGAGCGCGCGCAGGCGCAGCACTTCCGGATGCGCAGGCGCCAGCGCGCCGACGGAGGCGAGATGCGCCTCGGCAGCATCGGGCTGGCGCTGGCGGATGCTTTCGGCCGCCTGCTGCAGGAGGCGACGCCCGCTTTCGGAAAGGCCTTCGGCGCGATCGAATCGCGCTGCCGCGGCATCGTCGGCGGGAGCCGGTCTGCCGGCGCTTGCGGAGGTGGTCATCGTGGGTATCGGGACGAACGTGCCGGCAAGAATTGCCGCTGGAGCCGCTTTTGTCCAGCCGGGCGCCGGCGCGGCGCTACATGCCGAGCGCGCGGCGCAACGGATCGAGCAGCGCGCCGTAGCTCGCGGCGCGCGCGGTATCGACGCGCATCGGCTGGCGCACCTGCGCTGCGCTCGCGGTGCGGACGACGCGCGCGCTCGTGTGGAACCTGAGGCAGCTCGCCGCGAACGGCAGCGCGCAGAAATCGAGGAGGCGGCGGATCTCGGCCTCGGGTGCGGCGACGAGCGCTTCGTAGGAGAGATCGTAGATGCGCCCGGGGAAGCGCGCGTGCCAGAAGAACATCAGCCGGTCGTAGTCGATCCAGTACGCGCCGATGTCGTCGAGCGCGTACGAGAACACCTGCTGGCCGCGCGCGAAGCTCTGCTTGAAGCACGACCAGCCCGTCTCGAGCGGATCGCGCCGCACGTTGACGATGCGCGCGCCGGGCAGCATCGCCGCGATCGCGCCGACGAATGCAAAGTTGAACACGGCCTTGTCGACGTGCACGCGCCGCGTCGTGCGCCAGCGCGCGGTCCGTTCGAGATACTGCGCGCCGAGGCGCTCGAAATCGTCCGGCGTCGCCTTGCCGATCCAGTCGGGATACGGCTCGCCGCGGCGCGAGGATTCCTCCTGCACGATGACCGCGAGCTCGTTGAGCTCGCCGGCGCCTTCGACGTCGGGATGCGCGCCGAGGATCTGCTCGACGAGCGTCGAGCCCGCGCGCGGGAGGCTGATCACGAAGACGACGTCGCTGCCGCGCGTGGCGTCGCCCGCGATCGCTGGCGACGTTTCGAACACGGCGGCGATCGAGGCGACGTAGGCCGAATGCGCGGTCGAATCCCACGGCATGAGGCTGCGCATCGCGGCATTCGCGCGCGCGAACGCGGCGAATGCGTCGGGGTAACGCTGCTGGCCCTCGAGGCCGCGTCCGAGCGCGAAGCCCGCGACGGCGCGCTCTTCCTCGCCGAGGGCGGGATCGGCGAGGAGTCGTTCGAGCGCGGCGACGTCAGCGGCCGTGAGAGCGACGGTCTTGATCTCGGCCAGCCCCGCCCATGCGTGCGCGGAGCGCGGATTCGTCGCGATCGCAGCGCGGAACTCGGCGATGCTTTCGTCGGTGCGCCCGAGCGCGTTCAGCGCGTTCGCATGCAGGATGCGCGCGGCGACATCTGTCGGCTGCACCTCGACGGCGCGCGCGAAGGCGGATTCCGCCTGGCGCACGTCGAACTGCATCGACAGGTTCGTGCCGAGATTCGTCCACGCCGACGCGAGATTCGGATCGAGCTCGCAGGCGCGCCGGAACGCCGCGCCGCCGCCGGCGATGTCGCCGGCGCTCTGCAGCAGCGAGCCGAGCGTGTTCATCAGCAGCGCATCGGACGGATTCGAGCGCTGCGCGTACCGCACGACGCCGATCGCTTCGCCCGTGTGGCCGCCGATCTGGTATGCGACCGCCAGCATGCGCAGCGTCTCGGTGTGATCGGGATGCGCCGCGAGGATGCCGCGCAGCATCTGCTCGGCGACGCCGAGCTCGCCGCGCGAAATGCGCTGCGAGGCCTCGACGATCGCGGCGCGCTCGTCGGCCGAGAGGCCGCTCAGGCGATCTCCCGCCTGCGCGTGCGCGGCGTCGGGCAGGTTCGCGAACGTGCGCGTCGGCTTGCCGCCTGCGATCATCGTCTACGCGTTCTCGGCGGGCTGCGCGGCGAGCATGCGCGCGAGAGGCTTCAGAAGATCGCCGTAGACACGCGCTTCGGGATGCGCGCGAAGGCGCAGCAGATCGGCCGACGGCGCGGCGTCGGCGGCATCGAGGCCGCAGTGCGCGAAGAGTGCCGCGATCGCGCCCGTGGAATCGCTGCGCAACGCATCGGCATCGACGCGGTGGATGCGAGCGCCGAATCGCGCCTGCCAGCGCGCGAGCAGCCGTTCGAAGTCGCGATGATAGTGCGCGAGCTCGGCCAGATCGGCGCTGTAGCGTTCGCCGTCGTGAAAATCGGCGCGGAAGCACGACCAGCAGCTTTCGAGCGCGTCATTGCCGATCGCGACGAAGCGCGCGGCCGGCAGCATTGCCGCGATCGCGCCGGCAAGCTCGGGGCGAAGCGCGGCGGCATCGAACAGTCGATGCGAGCCTGCGCCGGCTGGCGTCGGCTCGGCCAGGTATTCGCGGCCGAGGCGCAGCCACTCGGCGGGCGTCGCCTGCCGCGCCCACTGCGCGAACGTCTGCTGGCGCCGGTCGGATTCGGCGGCGATCCGGCGCGCCGGATCCGGTGCGCCCGCATGGCCGATCGACGGATGCGCGCGCAGCACGCGCGCGACGGCGGCCGCGACGTCGTCGGGCAGGCCGAGCACGAAGATGCAGCCTTCGCCGAGCGTCGACGTCGACGTGATCTCGGGATGCGCAGGGAACGCTTCGAGGATGCGCTCGCAACGGCGCGCGTGGCGCGGCGCATCCCACTCGGTGCCGCGCCGGCGCAGCCTGGTCGCTTCGGTGTAGAGCGCGAACGCTTCCTGATATTGCGCGCGGCTTTCGAGCACGCTAGAAAGAGCGTACGCGAATCCGGCGCGCG
>CALFNI010000217.1 GCA_937902695.1 uncultured Rhodanobacteraceae bacterium | reverse complement strand
AGATCCGCGAAGCGATCGTCGGCCTTCTCGAACAGCTGGGACCGGATCAGGTCGAGATCAAGGAAGGCCTGCGGCGCGGCTACGTCTACCTCGCGCAGTTCGTGTCGGACGACGAGGCCGAGATCGTTTCGCGCGGGCAGGCGACGATCAACGGCACGGGCGGCGATGCGGCGAGCGCGGAGCCGGCGATGCGGATCATCAACCGGATCAAGCTGGACATGGAGCGCGCCGTCCAGGAGATGGGCGCGTATCCCTGACTCTCCTCGTCGTCCCCGCGAAAGCGGGGACCCAGCGACTAGGCGACTAGCGCGGCGAGGCCGCGCAAGTCACTGGATCCCGGCTCATCGTACGTCCCGGTACTGGCCGGGATGACGGCATCCTGCCGTCACTTCACGTCGATGATCTTGATCTCGAGCACGAGCACCTGATTGCCCGTGTTCGGATCGGGCGGCAGGTAGATCGTCCAGTGATCGCCGACCTTCATCTTCTGCACGACGTCCGGCACCTTCGGCCCGAACATCTTGCTCATGTCGGCGACCTTCGCCTTCACAGGCTCGCCGACGAAGGAGCTCTGCAGCTCGCGGCCCGAGGAGTTCGAGACGCGAATGTGGAACGTGACTTCACTTGCCGCCGTGACGGCCTTGCCGGTGCCTTCCTCGATGACGCGGTACTGCACGTCGCCCGGCAGCACGATCACGCCCTTCTTCGAGCGGTTGGCGGCCATGAACGCATCGCCTTCGCGCTTGTTGTCGGCGAGCGTCTTGTCCATATCGGCCTTGGCCTTGGACTCGAACTTCGACAGCGCATCGCGCATCGCGGCTTCCGGCACCGCCGGCGGCTTCTTCGCGTACGCATCCTGGAGCGCGCGTGCGACGGTCGCGACGTCGATGTCCATCTTGCGGTCGGCAAGGCCGCTGCCGATCTGGAAGCCGATCGCATACGAGAGCTTGCCCTTGTCGGACGTGGTGTCCTGCGCCAGCGCGGAACCGGTCGCGAGGATCGCCGCGAGCGCGAGTAACCAACCAAACTTCATGTGCAGCCTCCAGAAAAAAACGGGATTTGACTCGGAAATCGGACCCGCCGGGCAGGTCCAAAAAAGGCGCGGTAGTGTACCCGAGCGCCACGCGGGCTCCAACGCGGCCGATTTCGCGAGTGGGCCGGCGTTTAGGCAACGCTTTCTTTACGGCGCGCAGCGCCGCCCGGGCGGCCGGATTCGTGGGACTCGCGCCGCCGGACGAAAGTTCGCCGGCGGGCCCATCCGACGCGCCGCGGGCCGCGCGCTATGATCCGCGCCCCTCCCGACGACCACCCGAGACGACCATGGGCTATCGCACTCTCCTGGCCGAGGATCGCGGCGCGATCCGCACGATCACGATCAACCGGCCCGACAAGCTCAACGCGCTGAACCGCGAGACGATCGGCGAGCTGACGCTCGCGTTCGACGCGGCGCGGCGCGACGAGGCCGTGCGCGTGGTCGTGCTCGCGGGCGCGGGCGAAAAGGCGTTCGTGGCCGGCGCGGACATTTCCGAGCTCGCGACGCTCTCGCCGATCGAGGCGCGCGAGCGCTCGCGCGAGGGCCAGGCGTTGATGCGCCGGATCGAGACGCTCGGCAAGCCGGTCATCGCGCGCATCCAGGGCTATGCGCTCGGCGGCGGCATGGAGCTTGCGATGGCGTGTCACCTTCGCGTCGGCAGCGAGAAGGCGAAGATCGGGCAGCCGGAGATCAATCTCGGGCTGATTCCGGGGTTCGGCGGCACGCAGCGCCTGCTGCGGCTCGCAGGCCGCCCGGCGACGCTGGAGCTGTGCCTGCTCGGCCATACGATCGATGCGCAGCGCGCGCTTTCGCTCGGTGTGCTGAATCGTGTCGTCGCTGCCGACAAGCTCGACGAGGAAGTCGCGGCGATCGCCGATCAGCTCGCGGCATCGGCGCCGATCGCGCTCGCCGGGATTCTCGATGCGATTCTCGCCGGCGGCGAATGCGCGATCGATCAGGGGCTCGACTACGAAGCACAGGCATTCGCGACGTGCTTCGCGACCGAAGACATGCGCGAAGGGACGAAGGCGTTCCTGGAGCGGCGCAAGCCGACCTTCAGCGGGCGATAGCGGACCGATGCGGTTCGACGCGCCAGACTTTCGCGCGCGCTTCGAGCAGAAGACAACTCGGTCCCCCGTAAGTCCTTGCGCGCCCGGCTGCGCCGGGATTGAGGATCCACGGCATCGCGGCGTCGTCGACGACGAGTCGATGACTGTGTCCGTATACGATCGCGCGCGCATCGGGATAGTCGCGACGCAGTCGCGCGTGACGCGTCGCGGGCGTGTAGCGATCGCCGTGGACGGCGATCAGCGTTCCGCCCGGCAGGCCGACACGTGCTTCGTCTTCGAGCGCATCGAGCGCGGCCTGCTCACCGCGAGGCCATTTCGACGCGACGTCGTTGTTGCCGCGAATCGCGATGACGTTCGCGCCGCCTGCGCGCAATGCTTCGAGCACCGTTGTGTTGCCGACGTCGCCGGCGTGCACGACGACGTCACAGTCGCGAGCGAGCGCCGCGATGCGCGCATCGAGTTGCCCGTGCGTATCCGACAACAACAACACACGCATCGCGCTTGACCCCCTCTCCCGCTTCGCGGGAGAGGGCTGGGGTGAGGGCAACGTGGTTCGAGGCTTCACTCCGCTTGCCCTCACCCTGCCCTCTCCCGCAAGCGGGAGAGGGGAAAAGCGGAGCGGGAGAAAGGGCGCGACTATTCGTGTCCGCCGCGATACTTTTTCTCGCCGGCGGTCACGGGAATCGGCAGCCGATTCTCGGGCGGCGCAAGCGGGCACGTCGCGTGCGGCGTGAACGCGCATGGCGGGTTGTAGCTCTTGTTGAAATCGACGACGACCTTGCCGTCCTTCGGCATGTCGCTGTAGAGGAAGCGCCCGCCGCCGTAGGTTTCCTTCGCGCTGGTCTTGTCGGCATAGATGTACCAGAGCTCCTTCGCGTCGGGATCCTCGAGCACGGGCAGCAGCGTGTACGTCTTGCCGTCGTGCACGAACTCGACCTTGCCCGGCACCGGCATCTTGTCGATCTGGCCGAGCACGTTCGGAATCTCGAGCGTATGCGGCGGATTGAACGGCGTGAACTTCGCCTCGACGCGCCACTTCGGATCGATCGGGAAGTAATCGATGCCGACGAAGTTCTTGCGCGTCTTCGCCTCGGTGTCCTTGACGCGCAAGCCCTTCTTGCCGTTGCGGTCGATCAGGTAGAAGCTCGCGCTGCCGAATGCGACCGTCGTCGGCTTCTCGTGCGAATCGTCGAGCAGCTCGGCCGATTTCTGCGGCTTGCCGTCGATCGTCGCGCCGGATTTCGGATCGAGCTCGATCGTCGCCTTGCCTTTGGCGAGCGTGACGACGCCAAGATGCGGCGGACCGGCGAGGAGCACGATGTCGTTCTTCTTGTCGCTGCCGACCGTGTTCCTGCCTTCCTTCAGCCACTCGAGGCCGATCAGGCTGAGCCATCCGTTCGGCGATTTCAGGCGCTCGACGCGCTGCGTGCGCCAGGCCTGGATCTGGCTCTCGTACGAGCCCGCCGGCTTCGAACCTTCCACACCTGCAGACATCACCTGGACTCCGGCAACACTCGCGGCAAGCAGCAAACTGAGTTTCAGCATGGGGCTTCCTTCGTGGTTTTCAGCATGTTCGTCGCGCCCGGCTCAGCGGCCGCGCAGGAAAAAGCGGTCGAGCTCGGCCATGCCGAGCGCGACCCAGGTCGGCCGGCCGTGGTTGCACTGGCCGGATCGCTCGGTCGCTTCCATTTCGCGAAGCAGCGCGTTCATTTCGGGAATCGTCAGGCGGCGGTGCGCGCGCACCGATCCATGACACGCCATCGTCGCCAATAGTTCGTTTGCGCTTTCCTCGATGCGGCGCGTGTCGCCGTTGACGGCGAGGTCGGCGACGACGTCGCGCACGAGATCGGCCACGTCGGCGCCATCGAGCAGCACCGGAATGCGGCGCACCGTGATGCTCTGCGGACCCGAGCGCGCGATGTCGAAACCAAGATCGGCGAAGCGCGCGCCGTGCTCCTCGATGGCCGCGGCCTCGCGCTCGCTGACCGCCAGCGTCAGCGGCACGAGCATGAGCTGCGAGCGGATGCCCTCGCCGTCCTGCGCGGCCTTGAGCTTTTCGTAGGTGATGCGCTCGTGCGCCGCGTGCATGTCGACGAGCACGAGCCCGTGGGCATTCTCGGC
>CALFNI010000216.1 GCA_937902695.1 uncultured Rhodanobacteraceae bacterium | reverse complement strand
AGTCCGGCGCGAGCCGTTCGCGTTCGTGATCGCGCAGGGGCAGCTTCCGGTGTCGGCTCGAACGGCACTGAACGCCGATTTCCCGCGCTACAGCGGCGCGGGTTTCTTCCCGTACGCCGCCGAGGATTGCGGGCCCAGCATCAACCGGCTCGTCGGCGAGATCACGGCGCCGGGGTTTGCGGACGCGCTCGGCGAACGGCTTGGCATTCCCCACCTCGGCGGCTATCCGACGCTGGTGACGCTCTGCCGCGCGCTCAACAAGCGGCACGGCACGATCCACACCGACAGCCGATCGAAAGTCGCCACCGCCCTCCTCTACCTCAACGAGAGCTGGCCCGACACGAGCGAGGGCTGTTTCAGGTTCCTGAACCGCATCGACGACATCGACGATCTCGCCGCGCCCGAGATCAGGCCGCTGTACGGCGCGCTCGCGGCGTTCCGGCGCTCGGACAATTCGTTCCATGGCCACCTGCCGTACGAAGGCGAGCGCCGCGTGATCCAGATCGCCTGGCTTACGAGCGAGGACGAGAAGGCGCGCAAGACCCAGCGCGGCAAGCTGTCGCGCCTGTTCAAGCGGCTTTTCGGCGGCCTCGACAAAAAACTCGGCGCGGGCCGCGACCGCAACGCCGCGCACCGCGACTGACGACGCGCCGACGCATGCCGGCGACGCGGCACCCCTTCCACCCCACCTCGACGGACCGCCGATGAACGTGCCCGAGCGTGTCGTTACCCCCAATGAACCGGTCCGTCGCGGCTCCATCGCGCTCGGCTTCGGCCTCGCCTGGATCACCGTGATCGCCGGCTACGTTGCACTGGTGGGGCTGTCGAGCCTGGGGCGCGGCGCGACGTCGTTCGTCCCGGCGATTTCGACGCCCTGGGTCGTCGCGATCCTCCTGATGATCTGGCTCGTCGCGACGCGGCGTACGCGCACGGCGCTCGGCGTCGCGATCGGGCTCGGCGCGGCGCTCGTCGTCTGTGCCGGTCTCTTCCTGCTGATCGTGCAGGGGATCTCGAACAACTTCCGCTAGCGGCGATTCCGTCGCCCGCGCCGAGCCCTTATGCTCGACCCGTCGAAACGGGAAGCTCGCATGCACGCAACCGTACCGGACACTCTCGCGCGTGCGACGCTGGCAGTTGCGATGCTCGTCGCCCTCGATCCCGCGCACGCGCGGCAGGGCGAACCGCCATACACGTTGTCGCATCCCGCGAAGGCACTGCGCGCTGTGCCCGTCGAGGCGGTCGGCGCGATCGATGCCGCCGCGCGGCGCCGCGACGCCGATGCCGCAGCGGCAAACCGCGCGCCCACCAAGCGCCTGCGGACTGCCGACGCGTTTGCCGTCGAAATCGACACGCAACGCCATGGCGCATGGATCGATCTCGCCGATGGCTCGCGAGTGTGGCGCATCGAGGTGCGCGTCGACGGCGCGACCGATCTTCGCCTCGCCTTCGCGCGCTTCGCGTTGCCGCCTGGCGCAACGCTGCACGTGATCGGCGCGGAACGCTATTACCAGGGCCCGTACACCGCCGAAGACGCGCCCGACGGCACGTTCCATTCGCCGGTCCTGCCCGGCGATCGCGCGACGATCGAGCTGCACGTTCCCGCCGGCAGCCGAGTCGCGCGGGACGCATTCGAGCTGACCTCGGTCGGCGCCGGATTCCGCGACCTGTTCCGCCGCGAAAAATCGATCGAGGACACCGGCCCCGGCACGTCGGGCGCGTGCAACATCAATGTCGTCTGCCCGCTCGGGCAACCGTATCCCGACCAGATCCGGGCGGTCGCGTACTACGAATACGTCGACGACGACGAGCACGCGACATTCATCTGCACGGGCAACCTGCTCGCCGACGTTCCGCACGATCGCAAGGCGTACTTCCTGAGCGCCGCGCACTGCGTGTCGACCGCGACGGAAGCGTCGTCGATGGTCGTCTACTGGAACTACCAGTCGCAGCAGTGCGCCGGCACGTTGCCGCCCCCGGGCGGCTACTTCAACGACGACCAGCACGGCGCCAGCCTGCGCGCGACGCGCGCGGACGCGGATTTCACGCTCGTGCAGCTGACGCAGGCGCCGGATCCCGCATGGGAGGTCTACTTCGCCGGCTGGGACGCGAGCGGCGCCGCGCCGTCGGGCACGATCGGCATGCATCATCCGTCCGGCGACGTCAAGAAGATCACCGCGGGACCCGCGCCCGGCACCACCGACAATTGCATCGGCACCGGCGGATCGAGCACCGATACGCATTGGGAAACGGGCCCGTACACGCAAGGCACGACCGAAGGCGGCTCGTCCGGGTCCGGCCTCTTCGCAAGCTCGAGCACCGGCGGCGGGCGCGCGCGGCTCCTGATCGGCACGCTCTCGGGCGGCTTCGCCGCGTGCGATTCGTTCAATCCCTCAGAGCCGAACGACGAGACCGATTGCTACGGCAAACTCGCTGCCGCGTGGAACGGCAGCAGCGCGTCGTCGCGGCTGCGCGATTGGCTGGATCCCGGCAACACGGGCGCGCTCAGCGCCGCTGGCGTCGACGGCAACTCGACGCAGACCGGGGATGGGCATTCGCATCATCGGGAGGCGCGTCGGGTCGTGGTGCCGGTGCGGTAGGCACGTCCGCCATTCTGGGCTGAATCACTCTCCCTCGTCATGCCCGCGGACGCGGCAATCGATTTCGACCCGTCGTCATTCCCGCGGAACGGGAATCCATTTTGACCTTCGTCATTCCCGCGAAAGCGGGAATCCATTTGGCCCTCGTCATTCCGGCGAAAGCCGGAATCCAGTTTGCCTTGAACGCTTCGCGATAACCGACTGACGTCCTTGTGTGGTTCGTCGGCCATCCATGGCCCCCGGTTACTTTTTGCTTGCCCAAAAGAAAGTAACCAAAGAAAACGGCACCCTCGGCGCCGCGCCCTCGCCTGCGGCGAGCGTCCGCTACGGGCGAACGGGTTCGGCTGACAGGCCATCCTGGCCTGCAGCCGAATCGGCGCGATCCCTCGCGCCGCCCGCGTGCGGGGCACGCGGCTGGTCCGTCCGCCCTTCGCCGCGGCTTTAGAGGGTTTAAGAGCCTTTGTTTGAGACGGTGAGCCGGTTTGCCCTCACCCTGCCCTCTTTCGCGAGCGGGAGAGGGGAGAAGAAATACTGCCGCGCCTCCGCTTTTCCTTTGGCGCCGAACCGGCACTTCCCCGCCCAGCCGATGGAACGCAAACCCCAAAAACAAAGCGGCCGGGCATCGCTGCCCGGCCGCAACACAAAACACACGTGTCTTCGCGCTTACTTCTTCGACTTCGACGCCTTCTTCGCCGTCGTCGTCACCGCCTGCCCGTGGGCAGCCGGCGCCGTCGCGACGATGTTGCCGCCGTCGTCGCCGTTCTCGAAGCCGGCGCGGAAGAGCACGAGCGTGTCGATGTCGCCGGCGTTGTGGCTGCCGGAACCGGTCGTCACGGTGACTTCGTTGTCGACCTGGCCCGCCGTCGACGAATCGAGGACAGTCGCCGTCAGCGTGTACGTCACCGCACCGGCTGCCGGAACGACCACGCCCGTATCGCTGAGCGCGCCGGTGCCGCTGGCCGTGCAGGTGCCGCCGCCGGCGTTGCAGGTCCACGTCGCCGTCGAGAGGTCGAGCTCGGCCGGGAAGGCCTGGCTGACGTTGACGCCGCTGACCGCGCTCGCGCCCGCATTCGTGATCGTGAGCGTGTAGGTCAGGGTCTGCCCGTACTTCGCCATCGTGCGGCCGTCGGAGAGCGTCGCCGTGACATCGCCTTCGGCGACGAACGTCGCGTTGACCGTGCAGTCGGCCGTGATCGGCGCCGTCGTGTACGTGTTGCCGGCGAGACTGCCGCCGCAACCGGTGACGGTGTCGATCGAGAAGCCCGAATCCGGTGTGACCGTGAACGCGATCGTCGAGCCGTCGGTGACGGTCTGCGGCGTCGACGGGATGATCGAGCCGCCCGTGCCGGCAACCGGCGTGACGACGTGCGTCGCGGCGCCGTTCGAGCAGCTCTGCACCTTGACGTCGTCGAGGTACCAGCCGTCGTGGCCGACCGACTCGTCCGAAGCGAGGCGATAGCGGAACTGCACCGTGTCGCCGCTGTAGATGCTGACGTCGACGATCGAGTCGGTCCAGTCCTTCACGCCGCAATAGGCGTTGAGGCCGGCGAGCGGATTGCCGAACTGATCGGAGACCACGCCGTCGTACGGATCGGTCAGGAGATCGGAGCCGTCGAGCTGCGTCCAGTTGGCGCCGTTATCCGTCGAGATCTCGATGATGCCGGCGTCGTAGCAGTCGGTCGCATCCTGCTGCTCGATGTCGCGCTTGTGCCAGAACTGCAGCGTCAGCGGATCCTGCCCGTTGGGCAGCACGATCGCCGGCGACACGAAGCGCTGGTCGCTGATCGCGTCGGGATCGGTGGCGTGGTACGAGTGCGCGCCGCTGTGGACGGTCGTCGTGTTGTCGGCCCACGTGTTGCCCGTGCTGCCGCTGCCGAGGGTCCAGCCATTGAGGCCCGACTCGAAGCCATACGTGTAGAGCGCGACCGGCGTGGTGCCGGCCGAGCAATCGCCCGCCTGCGCCACGGTCGTGAACGAGAACGTCGACGAGACGCCGCCCGCACCGCACGTGTTCGACGCACTGACGCGCCAGAAGAACTGCGTGTTCGACTGGAGATCGACGTTCGGCGTGTCGGTCGTGCCGGCGACGGTTTTGGTGTAGACGATGTTCGTGAACGACGAATCGGTCGCCACGTCGATCGTGTAGCTGCTCGTGTTGCTGCCGGTCCAGGTGAACGTCGGACGCGTCGGCACGTTGGTCGCGCCGTTGGACGGACCGGTCAGCGTCGGCGCACCGGGCGTGCCGACGAACACATCGAGCGTGGCGCTCGTGCTTTCGCTCGACGCGCCGCTCGCGGTGCCGTTGATCGTGATCGGATACGAGCCTGCCGCCGCACCGCCGGTGTTGGCGATCGTGAGCGTGCTCGAGCCCGGCAGCGTCGGCACCGGATTCGGGCTGAACGTCGCGGTCGTCGGCGACGGGTTGCCGGTCGCGGCGAGCGTGACGGGGCTGTCGAAGCTGGCCACCGAGCCGACGGCGACGTTGAACGATGCCGGCGTGCCGGCGCAGACCGCGACTTCAGGCGGCGTTGCGCTCAGCGTGAAGCCGGGCGTGCCGCACTCGGCGAACTTGAAGCTGCCGATGCGCGTGCGCCAGTTGAACTGGCTCGTCGACGCGTAGTACTCGCTCGTGTACCAGAACGTGCAGTCGTCGACCGGGTCGAGGGTCAGCGCGCTGTAGTCGCCCCAGCGATTGCCCGTTCCGGTCTGGCTTCCGGCGCCGTCGAAGAGATGCGCCTCGCCCTGCGCGAGCTGGTTCAGAGGATCGGTCGAGAGACGGCCCGCGTAACGCAGCTGCGGGTTGATCGTCGAGCTCGACGCATTGAAGCCGACCGCGATATTGCCGGCCGAATCCATCGTCGTCGAAGCCATCCAGCGCCAGTCGCTGTCCGGCGAATACGTGCTTTCCTGGAACACGGCGTACGTGCCGCTCGAAATTCCGCGAAGCTCGAACCAGCGAATGCCCGCGGGCGTGCCGGCCTTCACCGAGTGGTTGCCGACGATCGACTCGTGGTCGCCGAAGTTGCGGTAGGTGAGCCGGAACATCAGGCGGTCGCCGAGACCATCGACGGCGTTGCTGCCCGTGCCGCCGAGCTGCGGAACGCACGCGCGGTTGCCGGGGCAGAGCTGCGTGAAGCCAGCGGCCGCCGGCGCGCCGAACAGCGTGAACGTCGAATTGGCCGGCGTCGCGAAGTCGACGTGGAACTTGTAGGTCTTGTACGTGCCCGTGCCCGGGAACTCGACGAACGGCGCCGGCGATCCGGCTGGCGGAAGGTTCTGGCCTTCGATGTCAGCGGGAAGGAAGTAGTTCTCGCTCGAGCCGCCGGTGATGCCCGGCGTCACGAACGTTGCCGGCGTGCCGGCAAGCATCGCGTTGCGATCGAACGCGAAGGCCTGCGGGCCCAGGCGCGCGGTGCCCGACGAGTTGAACACGTTGTCGGCCATGTAGTAGCCGTCGGACCACACCGAGAGATGCGGGTAATCGAAGAAGCTCGAGCCGAGATGGAACGCATAGCGGTTCCAGGTGCCGGTCGCATCGCTCGTCGTCGAGACCGCGATGCACTCGTCGGTCGGGATGCTCGCGCCTGCGAACTGGCTGATCAGCCAGCGGTTGGCGATCTGGTCGTACAGCACGACGGGATCGCCGTCGCCTGAGTTCTCGCAAACGCCGCCGAAGCCGGCCCAGACCGAGGTGATGCTCTGCGGCCCGAGGATCGAATTGCCGGTCGCCTTGTCGAAGACCTGGAAGCCTTCGTTGACCATCTGGACGTACTGCGTCTCGCCGACTTCGCCGTTCGTGTCAGGCGGCGCGCAGTTGCAACCGACGCCGGGGAACGGGATGCCGTTGAAGCTGAGGATCGGGCTCGGAATCAGCGGATCCGGCGCCTTCGTGTGCTGGATGACTGGATCGGGGCTGTCCCTGTGGCCGGTGTCGATGCTGGGGTTTTCCGGACCCTCTTTGTGATCCGCGTCCTGGTCGATGTCGCGCGACGGCAGGTAGTAGAGCGGCAGCGATACGTCGTTCTGATACGACGTTCCCATCAGCATGCCGTTATTTCCGACGGCGATCGGATCCTGGGTCGCCGGCGATGCGACTGCAACGGTCGCCGCGCTGCCGAACGCCAGCATGGACGCCACTATGACGCCAACGTGTTTCTTGAGCTTCATCAGTCCCTTCCCCTTGCGCTTGAGCAAGAATCGATACGCGAATCGCACACGCGGCTGGTCCACATCGCGTGCGGCGACCGTTGGCACGGCGGCCACACACGTACGCGGATCAGCCAGTTATGCTGAGGTAGATCCCGGGTCGGAAGAACGCCCCCTGAGAGCTTTGAGCCCCAGGACCGATCGTGAAATCAGTCTGGTGGCGGATAGTGATACGCCCGCGTCCACAAATCAATCGGCGCATCGCTGCCGCGCTGCGGAGGTCACGAAACCGCACGTAAGGGAAACCGCACGTAAAGGAGACGTAAAGTCTGAATCCACGAATCGGCAACCGCCGCCGTTGCGCGTGCGCGCTGGATGGGCCCGGAACGCGCGGCCCTATGCGCCGATCATGTCCGACAACGCGTACGTGCCCGCGGGGCGGCCCGCGATCCACGCCGCCGCGCGCAAGGCGCCCCGGGCGAAGATCGTGCGGTCGGTCGCGCGGTGCACGAGCTCGACGCGCTCGCCCCGGCCCGCGAAGAGCACCGTGTGCTCGCCGACGATGTCGCCGGCGCGCACGGACGCGAACCCGATCGCCGATGCATCCTCCCTGGCGCCCGTCGCGCGCGCGTGTTCGGCGACGTGCCCGAAATCGACGCCGCGCGCATCGGCGACCGCGCGGCCGAGCGCGAGCGCCGTGCCCGACGGCGCATCCTTCTTGTGGCGGTGGTGCGCCTCGACGATCTCGCAATCCCACTCCTCCAGCGCGCGCGCCGCATCGCGCACGAGCCGGTCGAGCACCGCGACGCCGATGCTGAAGTTCGCGCTCGAGAGCACGGCGATCGTCTTCGATGCATCGCGCAGGGCCGCATGCTGGTGCTCTGAAAGTCCCGTCGTGCCGCTGACGAAGGCGATGCGTCGCCCGAGCGCGAGCGCGAGCGCATCGTCGAACGCGCCCGCGACGCTGAAATCGATCAGGACGGCCGGCGCGGCCGATGCGTCCAGCGTCGTCGTGTAACGGACGACGTCCGCGGACCTGTCGCGCAGCCGCGCGTCGATCTCCGCCGCCCCCTCGCGGACGATCGCAGCGACGACCGCGACGCGCGGGTCGTCGAACGCCAGGCGCAGCACCGCCTGGCCCATGCGGCCACCGGCGCCGTAGACGGCGATCGGAACAACTGGATTCATTCGCGACTCCCGCCTACGGTGGACGACGAATCACGAGGTCACGCGCTCCCAGAACCGCTTGACCCCGTCGAGCCACGAGCTCGACATCGGCGAATGCGCCGCGCCGCGCTCGCCTTCGAATGTCGCCTCGAACTGCTGCAGCAAGTCGCGCTGCTCGCGCGTCAGCTTGACCGGCGTCTCGATGACGACGTGGCAGAGAAGATCGCCCGTGCGCCCGGTGCGCACCGACTTGACGCCCTTGCCGCGCAGCTTGAACAACTTGCCGGTCTGGGTCTCGGCCGGAATCGAGATGCTCGCTTCGCCGTCGAGCGTCGGCACCGCGAGCGACGCGCCGAGCGCGGCCTGCGCGAAGCGGATCGGCACTTCGCAATGAAGGTCGTCGCCGTCGCGCCTGAAGATCGGATGCTCGCGCACGCGGACCTCGACGTAGAGATCGCCCGACGGCGAGCCGGAAGGTCCCGCCTCGCCCTGCCCGCTGAGGCGGATGCGATCGCCGGTGTCGACGCCGGCCGGTATCTTCACCGAGAGCGTGCGGTCGTCCTCGACGCGGCCTTCGCCGCTGCATTCCGCGCACGGATTGGCGATGACCTTGCCGGTGCCGGCGCAATGCGGACACGACTGCTGGATCGAGAAGATGCCGTTCTGCATGCGCACGCGGCCATGGCCGCGGCAG
>CALFNI010000215.1 GCA_937902695.1 uncultured Rhodanobacteraceae bacterium | reverse complement strand
GCCGAGATGCACGAGTTCATCCTGCGCAACTGGCGCATCGTCAAGGTCGCGACGACCAAGGCGCAGCGCAAGCTCTTCTTCAATCTCAGGAAGTCGAAGAAGCGCCTCGGCTGGATGAATCAGGAAGAGGTCAACACGATCGCCAAGGAGCTCGGCGTGCCGGCGGCCACGGTCATGGAAATGGAAGCGCGCCTCAACGGTCGTGACGTCGCGTTCGACGCGCCGACCGATGCGGACGACGACGAGAAGCCCGCGCCGGCGGCCTTCCTGATCGACCACTCGGCCGATCCGTACGGAACCGTCGAAGCGGCTTCGGAAGAGGAATCGAGTCTCGACACGCTGCATCGCGGTCTCGTCAGGCTCGATGACCGCTCGCGCGACATCATCTCGCGCCGCTGGCTCAAGGACGGCGAGAAGGCGACGCTGCAGGAGCTCGCCGACGAGTACGGCGTTTCCGCCGAGCGCATCCGCCAGATCGAGGCGAATGCGATGAAGAAGATGCGGGCGCTGTTCGTGGCCTGATCCCGACGCAGCAGGTTTGAAGACGGCCCCCACGCGGGGGCCGTTTTTTTTTCGACGACGGCGCGGGCGCTCGCCGCCCGGCATCGCCTCGCCAGCCTGCACCTCGCGCGCTACCCTCTGCGCATGAGTCACCTGACCTATGCGTTCGGCGATTTCCGCTTCATCCCGACCGCGCGCGAGCTCTGGCGCGCGAACCAGCGCGTCGAGCTGCCGCGCCGCACGTTCGAATGCCTCGAGCACCTGATCGCCCATCGCGATCGCGCCGTCGGCCGCGACGAGCTCGTTGCCGCCGTGTTCGGCCGTCCGAACGTTTCCGATGCGCAGCTCGGCCAGATCGTGCTGCGCACGCGCCGCGCGGTCGACGACGACGGCAATGCCCAGCACGCAATCCGCACGATCGCGGGCTTCGGTTACCGCTGGGTCGCCGACACGCGCGTCGGCGACGCCGATGCACCGCTTGCGGCGCGTGCCGACGCCGATCACGCGGACGATGGGCAGGGCACCGTCGCGGCCGCGCCGTCTTTGCGGCACCGGCGTCGGCGACTCGCCGCGAAGGCCATCGCCGCCGTGCTTGCGCTCGCGATCGTCGGCGCCGGCGGGTGGCTTGCGCTCCGCCCGCATCGCGCGACGACATCGGCACCGAATGCGCGCGAAGCGCTGCATGCGAACAGCATGGTCGTGCTGCCGCTCGACGTGAACGGCCTGCGCGAAGACGGCTGGGTGCGCCTCGGCGCGATGGATCTGGTCGCCGATCGCCTGCGCGAAGCCGGCATGACCGTGCCGCCGAGCGAAAGCGTGCTGACGCTCCTGCGCAGCGACGGCGATGCGACGCCGACGGCGGATGCAAACGTGCGCTCGACGACCGGTGCACGCCTGATCGTGCGCGGACGCGCGACGCACGACGCCGGCGGCTGGACCGTGCGCCTCAGCGCCGAACCGCCCGACGGCATCGCGGTGCCGATCGAGTTCGCCGAGCACGACGCCGTCGCCGCCGCGCGCGGTGCGACGGACCTGCTGCTCGCCGCACTCGGTCACGCGCTTGCGCCCGACACGGAGCGCGCGACCGCGCTGGACGAAACGCTGCAGCGCGCGCGCGCCGCGATGCTGGCGAACGAGCTCGACACCGCGCGGGCGATCCTGACCGCATCGCCTGAGCTCGCGAAGGCGCCGGGTCAGCTCGACTATCGCCTCGCGCAGGTCGACGTCCGCGCCGGCGCGCTCGACCGCGCCGAAAGCGCGCTCGATCACGTGCTCGATCTCCCGGCGACGACGGCCGATCCGCACTTTCGCGCGCAGGTGTTGAATGCGCGCGGATCGACGCGCCTTCGCCGCGGCGCGTTCGCCGACGGCGGTCGCGATTTCGACGCTGCGCTCGCGCTGCTGGACGACGGCGCGCCGCTGCAACGCGGCCTTGCGCTGGTCGGCCGCGGCAACGCGCGCGTGGCCGCGCACCGTTTCGAGGAGGCACTCGCCGATTTCGGCGCGGCGCGCGTCGCCCTCGAGACGAGCGGCGATGCGCTCGGCGTCGCGCGCGTCGACGCCAACATCGGCATGCTCGAGCTCTATCGCGGCCGTCCGGCCGAGGCATTCGGCTATCTCGGCGGCGCGGCGGATCAATTCCAGTCGTTCGGCGCGCTGCACGAGCTGCTGCTGACGCTGACCGGCATCGTCGACGCCAAGCTCTCGCTGCTGCAACGCGACGATGCGTGGACGGCGGTCGAGCGAGGCTGGGCGCTGCGCGAGCGCGTCACCGATCCCGATCAGCGCGTCGATCTCATGCTGAACCGCGCGCAGGTGCTGCTCGGTTTCGGCCGCTACCGCGAAGCCGACGTGCTGCTCGGCCAGGTCGCGCGCCAGCTGCCCTCGCAGAACGGCGTGCTGACCGCGCGCGGCCGCGCGCTGCTCGCCGAGCTAGCCGCGCGTCGCGGGCGCTGGCGCGACGCCGCCGACACCGCGGCCGTCGCGCTGGCGCAATGGCCCGCTGCCGGCGCCGACGCGGACCGTGCGCCGCTCGTGCTGATCCGCCAGCGCGCGCTGCTTGCGCTCGGCGATGCCGACGCGGCGCGCGCGCTGCTCGATCGCTCGCGCGACGTGCCGGCCGAGCCCTCCGATCGTCCGGGCACGGTCGCCGACGCGATCGCCATGGCCGAATGGATGGCCCACGAAGGCGACGCCGCGCGCGCCGACGGCTGGTTTCGCCATGCGGCCGGGAGCGCCGACCGGCGCGGCGTCCCGTCCGAGCTCGTCGCGGTCGCCCAAGCCTATGCGCCGATCTTGCTGGCGGACGGCCATCGCGAGGCGGCCGCGACGATCGTCGGACGCGTTGCCTCGTGGAGCGCACACGATTTCGACTGCGCGCTGTTGCAGCTGCGCCTCTTCCATGCGCTCGACGAGCGGGAGCCGTGGTTCAACGCGCTGCGCCAGACGCAGTCGCTCGCGGGCGAGCGCGAGATTCCGCAGTCGCTGCTGACGCTGCCGGAGGCCGCGCGGCCGGCGACGCTGCGCCTCACCGGCAACTGAGCGCGCTTCGCACGCGTTCGCCGTGCGTTTGTCGCGCGATTGGAACGCACTTGGAATGCGCGACGCGCCGGCTTGGCCGAGAGTGCCGGCGACGCCTCATCGATCCAGGGAACTCCGATGCCGCTTTCCGCCTTCATCCGCCGTGCGCTCGCGACCGCCGCGCTGACCTGCGCCGCGCCGGCGCTCGCGATCACCGTGACGCTGAACGAGCTTCCCGTGCCCGAAGGCTACGGGACGGCCGGCGTCTCGAACGTCGCCGACGACGGCAGCGTCGTCGGCATGGTCTGGCCCGATGCGCTCGTCGTGCGCTGGCCGGCCGTCGGCGATCCCGAGATCCTTGGCGGCGGCATGACCTACACGCTCGAGAACATCATGCCGCTCGTTTCGAAGGACGGCACGGCGATCGCGACGACGGGCTACTTTCCGATCGACAACGGCAAGCGCGCCGCGCCCGAGTCCTGGATGGGCGGCACCGACTGGCTCGAGTTGCCGAACCTGACCCTCGGCGACGCGTCGCCGTACGGCATGTCGTACGACGGGCACACGCTCGTCGGCGGCGCGTTCCCGGCCGACGGCGACACGACCGGCATCCAGCAGTATCCGTGGATCTGGACCGCGAGCGGCGGCCAGGTCGCGCTCGGCATGATCGACGGCACCGACTGGGGCGAGGCGTGGGCCGTCTCGAACGATGGCCGCGTCGCCGCGGGTTTCTTCAACGACGCACCGGGCGATTTCACGCGCTGGGGCGCGCGCTGGGTCGACGGCGCGGCCGAGTGGATACTCGACGCCGACGGCCAGCACGTGGGCCAGGCGATCGGCTGCAACCACGACTGCTCGGTCATCGTCGGCGCCGGGCGCGACGCCGATTCGCCGCTCGCGTGGCGCTGGACCGAAGCGGACGGCGTCCAGTATCTCGACGCGGTCGGCGATGCCGATCCCGGCGCGACCTACTACGCGTTCGAATCCAGCGACGACGGCCGCACCATCGTCGGCAGCTACTACACGATCGATCCGCTCCTCGGCGCGGTCAATCGCGGCTTCATCTGGACACCCGCCGACCATACGCAGGACATGTCGGGATGGGACGGACCGTGGAGCGGCGATTCCCAGCTCTGGTGGCTGCCCGAGACGGCTGGCGCGCGCCTGACACTGACGATCGATGCGCCCGAAGCCCGCGACTATGAGATCATCGGATATTTCACGCAGGCGCCGGACTACGGGGACGTCC
>CALFNI010000214.1 GCA_937902695.1 uncultured Rhodanobacteraceae bacterium | reverse complement strand
CAGGTGCAGGATCTGGCTCCGCTTTTGCAGATAAAACTAACGTCTCCTGCCGGGACGACGAAGGTGCTCTGGAACAGCGAATCAATCGGGGGGTCGCAATACGTCGTCAGATCCACGTTCGACGACTTCTTCGGCCCCGACATCGAGGTCCCGGCTTTGTTCCTCGATGATCAGACTGCGCCTCCGCTGGGCCCGAGCTTGCTGGGCGCGTTCAACGGTGCGTCCGTGAGAGGGCACTGGTATGTCGACGTGAGTACTTCGACATCGGGGAACCCCGTCGTCGGTCCGCTTCAATTGGACTTCACGAGAAAGGCGCTTTGCGGCCATCCATAGTCAGACCATCGGGATCCAGGACGCGAAAGCGTCTTGCATCCTGCACCGACGTCGCGCCGGCTCAGGGCGGACCGGTGACTGACGACGGGGTTGGATTGCCGACAGTCTGACTCGAACAGACGACCTACCGCTTACAAGGCGGTTGCTCTACCAACTGAGCTATGCCGGCGTGGCGCCGATTGTAACCAGCGCCGATGTCGCTAGAAACACTGGATCGGCTGCTCGCGCAGCGCCGCGGCGCCGGCGCCGAGCTTCGCGCGCCAGTCGAGCGGATGGGCCCGATCGACCGCGTAGTCGAGCCAGTAGACCGGCAGCTCCTCGGTGCGCGCGATCGATTGCGGGCTGAAGCCGAGCGCGGCGATCTCGCTGCGGCGGCGTTCGGCGTTGCCCTGGTCGCGGAAGAGGCCGAGCGAAATCGTGTTCTGCTGATCGCCCGCGGTGACGACGTAATAATCGCGCACGCCCTTCTGCGAGAGCTGGCGCGCGGCCGCGAGCGCCTGTTCGCGCGTCGCCAGCGCGGGCAGGTAGACCCAGTAGCCGCGCGCCTGCGTCGCGTGCGCTTCGCGGAACTGGATGCGGCGCACGACCGGCGTCAGTACGCCGATCGCGGCACGCACGTCGGCCTGCGTCGGAAACGTGCCGATCGAGTGGCACTCGTCGTTGCCGAGGTCGGCGCGCGATTCGGGCGGCGCGGCCATCTCGGCGCTCGCATCGTCGCCGCGATCGCGCTCGGCGAGCAGCGCGAGCTTCGGCACGCCGGGATCGCTGGCCGGCACCGGCGCCGCGCGCATGTTCGGCGCGAACACGAGCCAGCTCGCGGCGCCGAGATTCGCTGCCAGCAGTAGGAGGAACAACGCACGGACGAACATCAGGGGTGTGCCGATCGGACGAGCGCCGCAATTCTAGCGAGCGTCGCGCGCGAAATCCGGCGATTCGGCCGCACGTGCCCACAGCGCGAGGCCTTCGATGACGAGATCGGCGCGCAATTCGGCACCCGGCAGCAAGGGTGCGATCTCGTCGGCGCCGCCGCCGGTGAGCACGACGGCGGGCCACGTCCCCAGTTCGCGCGCGGTGTTCGCGACGAAACGTTCGACCGCGCCGCGCGCCGCGTGGAGCGCGCCGGAATAGAGCCCGTCGGCCGTGTTGTCGGCGAAATCGACGAGCGTGCCGTCGGCGACGCCGACGCGCGCCGTGCGCGCGAGCACCGATTCGCGCATCAGCGCGGGCGCCGGCAGGATCCAGCCGCCGAGGTGCGTGCCGTCGGCGTCGAGCGCATCGAGCGCCATCGCGGTGCCGACGCCGACGAGCACCTGCGCGCGCGCCGCGGTGGCATGGACGGCCGCGAGCCCGAGGAAGCGATCGATGCCGAACCGCTGCGGCTCCGCATACGCATTGCGGATGCCGAGCGCTTCGGCGGGGCTGCGCAGGAACTCGGCATCGATGCCGAAGCGGTCGCGTGCGCAGCGTTCGATCTCGGTATCGAACGCGAGCGGCGCGACGCTCGCGACGTGGATCCGCCGCACCGGCGGCAGCGCGCGCCATTCGTGCGCGAGCGCATCGCCGATGTTCGTGCCGCCATGCGCGACCGCGCCACGCACCGCGATCGCGCCGGTGACGACGGTCGCCCATTTGAGGCGTGAATTGCCGATGTCGATCAGGAGCTGCATGACTCGCTCTCGGTCGCACGCACGCTGACTTCGCCGCTGTCGACGTCGATCGTGCGGCCCTCGCGGGTGACGCGCAACGCGCCGCGCGAGGTGACGCCGTTTGCGATCGCGGTCCAGCGCTCGCCGCCCGACGCGATGACGACCTCGTGTCCGCGCAACGCATCGTGCTGCGCATAGTCCCGTTCGAATGCAGCGAAACCCGCCGTGGCGAACCGGTCGAGCGCCTCGGCGAGCCGCGCGAGCATGCGGCCCGCGACGGCGTTGCGCGACGGCGCGACGCCGCGGGCGAGCGAAGCGAGGTCGGTCCACGGCTGGTCGATCGCCGCGCCCGCTTCCATGCCGATCCGCACGTTGAGGCCGATGCCCACGATCGCGCGGCAGGGACCGAGCGCATCGCCGCCGAGCTCGACGAGGATGCCGCCGAGCTTTCGCCCG
>CALFNI010000213.1 GCA_937902695.1 uncultured Rhodanobacteraceae bacterium | reverse complement strand
CTCGATGAGCCCGGGCCGCCGTTGTAGAAGAACGTGACTGGACGGTTCGAGCCCTTCGCATCGTCGGCCGTGTAGGCGACATAGAAGACGCTCGCTTCGGGCTTGTCTTCCTTGTCCTCGCGGATCAGCACGTTGCCCGCCGTCGCCGTGTAGCGGACCGCGTGGCCGCCGATGTCGACGCTGCCGTGCGAAACGGCCGTCTTCTCGGGCGGGATGGGCTTTTCGTCCTTCTTCTTGTCCTTGTCCTTGTCCTGCGCGCTGTCGGCATCCTTGCCTTCGTCCGCGGCGAACGCCGGTATGGCGGCGGCGATCAGCAACGAGAACATCAACGATTCGATCCAGGCAAAGCGCATGGCGATGCATCCTCCGGAGGTGCGGTAAACGAGGGAGTTTGCCGGCGCGACACGGCAAGACGGGGCCAGTCTCGCGCCGATTGCCGGTGCGGGCCTATGACGAAAGTGCTAGGCGGATGTAAACGTGGTGCAAAGCGACGCGGCGCCACCCTCGTCGTCCCCGCGAAAGCGGGGACCCAACGCCTTCGGCGACTGAGAAAGTCGCCAGGTTCCCGCTCTCGCGGGAACGACGAGGTCAGACGCGATATCCGCGATGGATCGCGACGATGCCGGCCGCGAGATTGCGCACGTCGACGCGCGCGAACCCCGCCGTCTCCATCATCGCCTTCAGCGTTTCCTGATCCGGGTGCTTGCGGATCGACTCGGCGAGATAGCGATAGCTTTCCTCGTCGCCCGCGACGAGCCGCCCGATCCGCGGCAATACCTGGAACGAATGGAAATCGTAGAGCGGCTTGAGGATCTCGGCGCGCACGCGGGAGAACTCGAGGATCAGCGCGCGCCCGCCGACCTTCAGCACGCGGTGGATCTCGGCGAGCGCGCGCTCCTTGTGCGTCACGTTGCGAAGGCCGAACGCCATCGTCACGCAGTCGAACGAGCGATCAGGGAAAGGCAGCGATTCGGCATCGAGCTGCGCGTAATCGAGCCCGCGCACGTTGCCGCGATCGAGCATGCGGTTGCGGCCGACGTGCAGCATCTCGGCATTGATGTCGCCGACGACGACCGCGCCCTTCGCGCCGACGCGCCGCAGCAGGAGCGCGGCGATGTCGCCGGTGCCGCCGGCAAGATCGAGCACGACGTCGCCCTCGCGCACGCCGCTCGTCGCGACGAAGAAGCGCTTCCACAGCCGATGCGCCCCGAACGACATCAGGTCGTTCATGACGTCGTACTTCGCGGCGACCGACGTGAACACGCGGCCGACCAGCTTCGCCTTCTCGTTTTCGGGCACTTCGCGGTAGCCGAAGTGCGTCGTCTCTTCGCTCATGGCCGGCATCGTACCGCACGCCGCCCGGCGCCGCCTGACCGCGCGGAACCTGTCCTTGGCTCGTGCGATGATTGGCGCGGGTCCGGGGAGGGATGCCATGCTCGTCTGGTGGATCGGAGCGATCGCGATCGTCGTGGTCGCGGCCGTCGTGTTCGTGTTCAACGACCTCATTGCGGCGCGCAATCAGGTGCGCGCGGCCTGGAGCGATATCGACGTGCAGCTGACGCGCCGGCACGATCTCGTGCCTCAGCTCGTCGCCGCCGTGCAGGGTTACGCATCGTACGAGCGCGCGACGCTGACGACGGTGACGGAGCTTCGCTCGCGCGCCGTCGCGGCCGCCTCGCTCGCCGACAAGGCCGAAGTCGAAGGCGAGCTCGGCAAAGAGATCGACCGCATCCTCGCGCTGCAGGAGCGCTATCCCGATCTCAAGGCGAGCGACAGCTTCCTCGCGCTGCAGCGCGAGCTCGTCGAGATCGAGGATCATCTTCAATATGCGCGGCGCTTCTATAACGGCGCGGTGCGCGACCTCAACACGAAGATCGAGACGTTCCCGGCGCTGCTCGTTGCGCGGACGCTCGCGTTCAAACCCGCGGAGTTCTTCAGGAGCGGCGCGGATCAGGAGGCACCGGCATGAATCTTTGCTCCGCCGCAGGCGTTTCGCCTCTCCCGCGCGCGGGAGAGGCCGCCGCCGAAGGCGCGGGTGAGGGCCGTCGGAGTGATGTGCTCGGATCGGACGCACTCGTCGGGCGTCAAACCAACTCTGCCCTCACCCCAGCCCTCTCCCGCACGCGGGAGAGGAGGAAGAGCGCGTTGCTTGCGTTGTTGCTCCTCGCGATCGCGCGGGTGGCGAGCGCGGACGAGCGCATCCTCGCGTTCGACAGCGATATCGCGGTCGACGCGGACGCCAGCATGCACGTCGACGAAACCATCCGCGTCCACGCCGAAGGCGACCAGATCCGCCACGGCATCTACCGCGACTTCCCGACGTTCTACAAGGACCGTTACGGCAACCGCGTGCACGTCGACTTCGATCCGGTGAGCGTCACGCGCGACGGCAGGGACGAGCCGTTCCACACCGAAAACCAGGTCAACGGCGTGCGCGTCTACTTCGGTTCCGCGGACACGACACTCGATCCTGGCGACTACACCTACGTGTTCCACTACCGCACGAATCGGCAGCTCGGCTTCTTCGACGGCTTCGACGAGCTCTACTGGAACGTCACCGGCAACGGCTGGGATTTCCCGATCGACGCGGCGAGCGCCGCGGTGACGCTGCCGGGATCGGTCGCGCCGTCGAGCCTCAAGCTCGAGGCGTACACCGGCGAGCAGGGTGCGAAAGGCCGCGACTACGTCGCGAGCGCGGACGCGCCTTCGCACGCGACATTCCGCGCGACGCGCGCGCTCGCGCCGCACGAAGGCCTCACGATCGTCGTCGGCTTTCCGAAGGGCATCATCGCCGCGCCGACGGCCGGCACGCGGGCGACATGGTTCCTTCGCGACAACGGCGGCGTGCTCGTCGGCGGCATCGGCCTCCTGCTGATGTGGGCGTACTACTTCTTCGAGTGGGTGCGCGTCGGCCGCGATCCGAAGGCCGGCGTGGTCATCGCGCAGTACGAGGCGCCCGAAGGCCTCTCGCCGGGCACGCTGCGGCATGTCGAACGCATGGCCTACGACGATCGTTGCTTCGCAGCCGATCTCGTCGATCTCGCCGTGCGCGGCCGGCTCGAAATCCGCAAGGACGCCGGCAGCTACACGCTGACGCGCAAGAGCAGCGGCGCGCATAACGCGTTGCCGCCACCGGAAGCGGGCCTGCTGTCCGATCTGCTCGGCTCACGCGCGACGCTCGAGCTCAGGCAATCCGAGCACACGACCATCTCTGCCGCGCTCAAAAAGCACAAGGAGACACTGAAGACGAACGACGTCGGCCGCTACTTCCGCACGAACTCCAAGCTCGTGATCCCGGGCGCGCTGATCGCGCTCGTCGCGCTGCTGGCCGGCGTCTTCGTGCACGGCGCGGCGCCCCGGCTCGCCGGCACCGGTTTCATGCTCGTGTGGCTCAGCGGCTGGTCGCTCGGTGTCGGTGCGCTCGTCGCGAGCGTCATCAGCGCGTGGCGCTCGCCGCCCGGCATCGGCACGTACGCGTCGGCACTCTTCCTCACGCTGTTTTCGCTGCCGTTCGTCGCCGGCGAAATCGCCGGCATCGGCATGTTCGCGATGTTTACCGGCGTCGGGCTCACGATCATCGCCGTGCTGCTCGTCGCGACCAACTTCGCGTTCTTCCACTGGCTCAAGGCGCCGACCATCGAGGGCCGCAAGCTGCTCGACAAGATCGCGGGCCTTCGCCTTTATCTCGGCGTTGCCGAGCGCGACACGCTCGCGGCGCAGAAGGCGCCGCCGCTGACGGTCGACGAGTTCCAGCGCTTCCTGCCGTACGCGCTCGCGCTCGGCGTCGAGAAGACCTGGGCCGACAAGTTCGCCGCGGCCGTCGGACCCGCCGCGGCCGCCGCCGCAGCGGGCGCGATGGTCTGGTACCAGGGCGGCGGCGGGGCCGCGGGTCTCGCCGATTTCACGAGCAGCCTCGGCTCGTCGCTGAGCGGCGCGATCTCGTCGTCGTCGACGGCGCCGGGCTCGTCGTCGGGCGGCGGCGGCGGCGGTTCTTCGGGCGGCGGGGGCGGCGGGGGCGGCGGCGGCGGCTGGTAGGCGTCAGGCGTAGAACGCGAAGACGAACAGGCCGCAGCCGATCGCGCCGAGAATCGCCGAACCGATCCAGGCCGCGCGGCGCCGCGTCAGCGCGGCGATCGCACCGAGCGCGATCGCAACCTGCAGCAACGCGACCGCGTCGGCGAAATAGTGATGGCGATGCATCAGCGCATCGGACTCGACCGTCCTCGCGTCGCGCTCGCGCTCGAGCGCCTCGGCTTTCTCGCGGCTCGTCTTCTGATCGTCGAGATAGCGCTGCGCGTTCGTCGCCAGCTCGGCCGGCGGCGGCTTGTCGAGCGCGAGCCAGATGTTCTTCTGCGCATCGGCGACGGCGGCTTTCAGGCCCTTGGCCTGGTAATAGCTCCACTGGTCCGACGCCTGGGCCTGCAGCTGCGTCGCCTCGGTCTTGAGCGCGAGCGCTTCGTTGACCGTGCCGCCCGCCTCGAGCGACGCGATCGCGGCAAGCGCCGCGAGCAGCGCCGTGGTCAGCGCGATCGTGCGCAGCAATCCGCCGGATTCGCGCTCGATCTCGTGATCGATCGCCTCGCGCAGATTGTCGGTGTCGATTTCGATTTCTTCGGGCATCGCGGCGTCCCCAGTGACGCCGCGAGTCTCGCCGCGCGAGCTTTCGGCCGCTTTTCAGCGCGTGCGCGCGAGCCCGGCGGCCGAGAGCGCGTCGAGATACGCCTGCCAGTTCCGCGCGTGATCGCGCCCGAGCGCGTAGAGCACGTCCCACGCGAAGATGCCGCTCGCATGGCCGTCGTCGAAGCGGAGCAGCACGGCGTAGTTGCCGATCGGCTCGACGGCGTCGATGTTCACGTCGGCCTTGCCGGCCACGAGCGTTTTCTGGCCCGGGCCATGGCCCTGCACCTCGGCGCTCGGCGAATGGACGCGCAGGTATTCGGCCGGCAGGCGGAACGTCTCGCCGGAATCGAAGCCGACTTCGAGCGCGTGCGAGGCGCGGTGCAGCGTGATCGTGGTGGGAACCGGAGTCATCGGCTAGCGCCGTCGTCCCGGCGAAGGCCGGGACCCATTTTGCTCTAGCTCTTCACGCGCGTCCAAGAAAAATGGATCCCGGCTTGCGCCGGGATGACGGTGCAGTGTCAGTGCACCGTATCGGATGCCGGCACGCGCGGCGACAGCGGCCCGCCCGGCCCGCCCGCGACCTGCCACAGCGCATCGAGATAACCCGAGCCGAAGCCGATCGAGCCGAGCGCCTCGAACTCGTACGCGCCGGTGTCGGGATACCACTCCGCGTTCGGATCGATCTCGCGCCGCACGAGCGCATTCGCGTCGACATCGACGAGCTCGCCGACGTAGCTGATCTCGCCGTCCTCGTCCTCGACCATGTTGACCGAGACGAGCGGCGCGATCGCCGCGGCCGAGCGCGCGATCGTCGCCCAGTCGTCGAGCACGAAGTCGGCCGGCACGCGCAACGCCTCGCCGCGCAACGCCAGCGCGCGATCGACGAACTCGCGCGCGGGATCGGCTTCGAGCGTGCTGATATCCGCGATCCCGATCGCGAGGTAGCCGTCGAAACGGATCGCATCGCCGACTTCGGCGACGAGGCAGAAATCGCGCGAAAGCCCGACGATGTAGCCGTGGATCGTGCCGGGCTGGACACGCTCGCGCTCGACGCGCACCGGCACGCGCTCGTCGAGCGCGCGCTTGAGCTCGGCGCGCACGCCGCGGGCCTTGAAGGGAACGACAGTGGTCATGTGCGTATTTTCGGGTGTTTGCCGCGACCGTTCAAGGAACCGCGCCGCGATCGCGCGAGCGGCGTGTCGCCGCGGTCAAAGGATGTAGCGCGAGAGGTCCTCGTCCTTGACGAGCGATCCGAGGTGCCCGTCGACATAGGCCGCGTCGATGCGATAGTGCTGGCCGCCGCGGTCCGCCGCCTCGAACGAGATCTCGTCGAGGAGGCGCTCCAGCACCGTGTGCAGGCGGCGCGCGCCGATGTTCTCGGTGCGCTCGTTGACCTGGAACGCGATCTTGGCGAGCCGCACGACGCCGTCGGCGGTGAACTCGAGCGTGACGTCTTCGGTCGCGAGCAGCGCGGTGTACTGCTTGGTCAGCGCGCTCTGCGGCTCGGAAAGGATGCGCCTGAAATCCTCGGCCGTCAGCGCCGAAAGCTCGACGCGGATCGGAAAGCGGCCCTGCAGCTCCGGCACGAGGTCGGACGGCTTGGCGAGCGAGAACGCACCCGACGCGATGAAGAGGATGTGGTCGGTCTTGACGATGCCGTATTTCGTCGACACCGAAGAACCTTCCACGAGCGGCAGGAGATCGCGCTGCACGCCCTCGCGCGAGACGCCGGCGCCGCTGAACTCGCCGCGCTGCG
>CALFNI010000212.1 GCA_937902695.1 uncultured Rhodanobacteraceae bacterium | reverse complement strand
CGGCCCGCAGCGCCGCATCGTGCTCGCGACGAACGTAGCGGAGACGTCGCTGACCGTGCCGCGCATCCGTTACGTGATCGACACCGGCACCGCGCGCGTCAAGCGCTACAGCCAGCGCAATCAGCTCGAGCGCTTGCACATCGAGCCGATCTCGCAGGCCGCCGCCGATCAGCGCAAGGGCCGCTGCGGGCGTGTCGGCCCCGGCGTCTGCGTTCGCCTGTACGGCGAGGACGATTACCTGCAGCGGCCGCGCTACACCGATCCGGAGATCCTGCGCTCCTCGCTCGCGGGCGTGATCCTGCGCATGCTGGCGCTGAAGCTCGGCGACGTCGCCGAGTTTCCGTTCGTCGAGGCGCCGTCGGAGCGCGCGATCGGCGACGGCTATCGGCGTCTTTCGGAGCTCGGCGCGATTGACCCCGAGAAGAACCTCACCGCGGTCGGCCGCACGATCGCGCGGCTGCCGATCGACGTCGCGCTCGGCCGCATGCTCGTCGAAGCGGAGCAGCGCGGCACGCTGCGCGAGCTGCTCGTGCTGGCGTCGTTCCTGAGCATCCAGGATCCGCGCGAGCGGCCGGCCGACGCGCGCGACGCGGCCGATCAGGCGCACGCGGCGTTTGCCGATCCGAAATCGGATTTCGCGAGCGTGCTCAAGCTCTGGTCGGCGTATACGACAGCGCACGAGGACATGACGCAGTCCAAGCTGCGCGACTGGTGCCAGGCGCATTTCCTGTCGTTCCTGCGCATGCGCGAGTGGCGCGAATTGCACCGGCAGCTGTTGTTGCTGGTCACGGACGAATTGAAGTGGACGCTCGACAAGGCACAGCCTGACGCTCTCCCGTTCAAGGGGAGGACGGGGATGGTGCCGGCGTCACGCAAGCGCGGGGGCCCGGACAAACACCATCCCCACCCAAACCCTCCCCTTGAAGGGGAGGGCTTCAAGGCGGAAGGCGAGGGCGGCCTCGCCGCCGATCGTTACGAGGCGGTGCACCGCTGTCTCTTGTCTGGCTGGCCGACGCAGATCGGCATGAAGACCGAACGCGGCACCTACCGCAGCACGCGCGAACGGAGCTTCGCGATCTTCCCGGGCTCCTCGCTCGCGAAATCGCAGCCGCCGTGGGTGCTCGCGGGGCAGATCCTCGACCTGCAGAAGGTCTACGGGATGCTCTGCGCGCGCGTCGAGCCGCAATGGATCGAGCAGCAGGCCGCGCATCTCGTGCGCAGGAGCTGGCGCGACGTGCACTGGTCGAGGAAGCGCGGCGCGGTCGTCGCGTTCGAGCAGGTCACGCTGTTCGGCCTGACGCTCGTCGAGAAGCGCGCGGTGACGTTCGGCAGGCAGGATCCGAAGCAAGCCCACGAGGTCTTCGTGCGAGAGGCGCTCGCGCGCGGCGAGATCGACGCGCGTGCCGATTTCGTGCGCGCGAACGCGCGCGTCCTTGGCGAGGCGCACGAGCTCGAAGCGAAGCGTCGCCGCGCGGGCCTCGTGCGCGACGAGGATGCGCTCGCGGCGTTCTTCGCCGGCAAGATTCCGGACGACATCCACACCGCGGCGGCGCTCGACGCGTGGTATCAGAAGGCGACGCCGCAGCAGCAGGCCGCGCTGCGCTGGTCGCTCGCGGACGTGCTCGCCGAATCGCCCGGCGT
>CALFNI010000211.1 GCA_937902695.1 uncultured Rhodanobacteraceae bacterium | reverse complement strand
TGATCGTGCGCTCCTCCACGCCCTTGGCGCAGTCGATCACCATCAGCGCCGAATCGACCGCGGTGAGCACGCGGTAGGTGTCCTCCGAGAAGTCCGCGTGGCCCGGCGTGTCCAGGAGGTTGACGATGCGGTCCGCGTACGGGAACTGCATGACCGAGCTCGTCACCGAGATGCCGCGCTCCTTCTCGAGCGCCATCCAGTCGCTCGTCGCGTGACGCGCGGCCTTGCGCGACTTCACCGAGCCGGCCATCTGGATCGCGCCGCCGAACAGCAGCAGCTTTTCGGTCAGCGTCGTCTTGCCGGCGTCGGGGTGGGAAATGATCGCGAAGGTGCGCCGGCGGCGGGCTTCGCTGGAAGCGTCGTTCATCAGGTTGGGCAGAGCGGCGGCGGACTGGGCCGCAGAGGGCGCGCATTGTACGGAATCGCGCTGGCCGCTGCCCGCCAGGGCGTGGCGGCTTCAGCCAAGCTCCGCCGCCTGCGAGCGCCGGATTGCCAAGACCGCCTGCCGGGCGGCGGCTGAGCTTTGGGAGACACCTCGATTGATCTTTGCACGTATAGACGTCTAAATGTCTATTGACGCGAACTGCGATCACCGCTACAGTCGCTCCACTGCTCATCAAGACCGGCTGAGGGACAGGCCCGACGACGCCGGGGCAACCTGCGGGATTCCGTGACCCGCTCTGGTGCCAACTCCCGCGGGGACGCGCTTCGGCGCGGTCCGCCGAGAGATGAGTTGCATCGCGCCGCCGGCGTCGCCGGCTGTCCGGTGCAATCCGTTTCCGGCTCCCTGCGCCGATGGGCGCTCAAGGAGAGCCGCGATGACGTTCCATGCCGAAGCCTACGTTCCCGACGCGTGTCCATGCCCGCACTTGCCCGCGACCGCGTCCGATCACGTCGATGCCTGCACGATCCGCCTCACGCCGCGTCACGGCCGCGGCGTGCGCGAAGCGCGTGTCCGCTACGCGCTCTACGGTGCCGATGGCGCGCCGGTCGTCGTCGTGCAGGGCGGCATTTCGGCCAATCGCAACGCCGCGACGCGCGATGCCGACACCGGCTGGTGGGAACCGATCGTCGGCGACGATCGTGCGATCGACACGCGCGGCTTCCGCGTGCTCTCGATCGAATGGCTCGACCGCACGTCGTTCGAGGCGCTGTCCTACGACGAGCTACGCGCCATCGGCAGCGAAGACCAGGCCGACGCGATCGCCGCGCTGCTGCCGGAGCTCGGCGTCCGGCACGTCCACGCGTTCGTTGGTGCGTCGTATGGCGCGATGGTCGGGCTCGCGTTCGCGGCGCGGCATCCGACGCGCCTGCGCAAACTCGTCGTGATCGCCGGCGCGCATCGCGCGCACCCGCTCGCGATCGCGGTGCGCAACCTGCAGCGCGAGATCGTGCGATTCGCCGCGCGCCACGGCGACGTGCGCACCGGCCTCGACCTCGCGCGCCGGCTTGCGATGACGACGTACCGCAGCGAGCGCGACTTCGCCGAGCGCTGCGGCGGCGCACCGGAGTTCCGCGACGGCCGCTACCGCTTCGCCGAGGAAGGCTGGCTCGAAGCCGCAGGTGCGCGCTTCGTCGAGCGGTTCGATGCCGAACGATTCCTCGCATTGTCGGAATCGATCGACCTGCACGCCGTAGCGCCTGAATCCGTGCGTGTGCCGTCGACGCTGATCGGCATCGCCTCGGATCGTCTCGTGCCGCTCGCGGACCTCTGCGAGCTGCAACGCCGCTTCGGCGCGCCTGCGGCGCTGCACGTGATCGATTCGCGCTACGGCCACGATGCGTTCCTGAAGGAAACCGCGCAGATCGGTCCGCTCATCGCCGAAGCGCTTGCGACGGGGAGCGTGCAATGAGCGATCTCGCACCCTGTACGCGCGCGGTGCGCGCCGGCATCGAATCGGATGCGCATCACGGCGCGGTCGTGCCGGCGCTTCATCTCAGCACGAACTATACCTTCGAAGGCTTCAACCGCAAGCGCCGCTACGACTATTCGCGCAGCGGCAATCCGACGCGCGATCTGCTCGCCGAGGCGCTCGCCGACCTCGAGGAAGGCGAGGGCGCCGTCGTCACCGCGAGCGGCATGGCGGCGGTCGCTGTCGTGCTCGAGCTCGTTCCATCCGGCGGGCTCGTGCTCGCGGCCCACGATTGCTACGGCGGCACGTGGCGCCTGCTCGACGCGTGGGCGAAAAAAGGCCGTTTCCGCGTGGTATTCGCCGATCTCACCGATCCCGCCAGGCTTGCCGACGCGCTGGCCGAAAAGCCCGATCTCGTCTGGATCGAGACGCCGTCGAATCCGCTGCTGCGCATCACGGATATCCGCCACGTCGCGCAGGCTGCGCACGCGATCGGCGCGACGGTCGTCGTCGACAACACGTTCCTCTCGCCGGTGCTGCAGCGGCCGCTTGCGCTCGGCGCCGATGTAGTCGTGCATTCGACGACGAAGTACATCAACGGGCACAGCGACGTCGTCGGCGGCGCGGTGATCGCGAAGGACGGCGCCGTGCACGAGAAGCTCGGCTGGTGGGCGAACTGCCTCGGCCTCACCGGCGCGCCGTTCGACAGTTTCCTGACGCTGCGCGGCCTGCGCACTTTGGCGCCGCGCATGCGCGCGCACGAGGAGAACGCCGCGCTCGTCGCGGAGCTCCTCGTCGATCACGCGGCCGTGGCGCGCGTCTTCTGGCCGGGCCTGCGCTCGCACGAGGGACATCTCCTCGCGGCGCGCCAGCAGCACGGCTTCGGCGCGATGCTGAGCTTCGAGCTCGATGGCGGCGAGGCGGCGATCGAGGCGTTTCTGGATGGTCTCGATTGCTTCTCGCTGGCCGAATCGCTCGGCGGCGTCGAGAGCCTCGTCGCACATCCGGCGACGATGACGCACGCGTCGATGGCGCCCGCGGCGCGGCGAAATGCCGGAATCTCCGATGCGCTGTTGCGGCTTTCCGTGGGCATCGAGGATGGTGCCGATCTTTGCGCGGATCTCGAAGCCGCGCTGGCTCGCGCCGCGGCGTGCGCGCCCGCGCGCAAGGTGCGCGCGTGAGCGCGCTGCCGCGGTTCGCGGCTCTTCGTCCCGCCGACGCGCGCGCCGATCTCGCGGTTGTGCTGCTCGGCACCGGTGTCGTCGGCGGTGCGCTGCTGCGATTGCTGCCGTCGGGGCGCCACGGCATCCGTCTCGTCGGGATCGCGAACTCGACGCGCCAATGCACCGATGCGGCGGGTTTCGACGCCGATGCCGCGCCGGCAGTACTCGCGCGGGCCGAGATGGGACGCAGCGACGAAGCACTGCTCGCCGCGCTCGATGCGAGCGGCGCCACGTGTCGTGTCGTCGTCGACGCGACCGCTTCGGTGGAAACGGCGTCGCGTCACGCGGCGTGGCTTGCGCGCGGCTATGCCGTCGTCACGGCGAACAAGATCGCCGCGGCGTCGTCGACTGATGCCTCGCGAGGCCTTCGCGCCGCCCGCGCGCGCGACGCAGCATACGGCGATGCGGCAACCGTCGGCGCGGGATTGCCGGTGCTGGCGACGCTGCGCCGGCTCCACGCATGCGGCGATGCACTGGTCGCGCTCGAGGGCGTGTTCTCGGGCTCGCTGTCGTGGCTCTTCAACCAATACGACGGCACGCGCCCGTTTTCGGCGCTGCTGCGCGAGGCGCGCGCATGGGGCTATACCGAGCCCGATCCGCGTGCCGATCTTTCCGGCGCGGACGTGGCGCGAAAGCTCGTCATCCTCGCGCGCGCGGCGGGGCACGCGATCGATGTCGAGCATGTCGCGGTCGAAAACCTCGTGCCGCCGTCGTTGCGCGATGTCGAGGTCGAAACGTTCCTCGCGCGCGCGGGCGAGCTCGATGCGGCGATCGCGGCGCGTCATGCGGCGGCGGTCGGGGAGGGCCAGCGCCTGCGGCATCTTGCGACGTTCGATGCGAATGGGCGCGCGCACGTCGGGCTCGTCGCGGTGGGCGCCGATCATCCGACGGCGCGGTTGGCTGGGGCCGACAATCTGTTCGCGTTGACGACGCAGCGCTATCGCGCGCGGCCGCTTGTGATCCAGGGCCCGGGCGCGGGCGCAGACGTGACTGCGCAGGCACTGCTCGGTGACCTGCTCGCGCTCGCTCCCGCGCGCTTCGCCGTGCTTTAACCCTCCCATTCAAGGGCAGGGTTGGGTTTTGGTGGGGATGGGTTTTCGTCGAACGTCCCGAGAACGCTGCGCCGACACCATCCCCCTCCCAGCCTCCCCCTTGAAGGGGGAGGGGCTAAGAGCGAGCTACTGCCGCCGCACCTCGATATCGCCGCTGAATGTCTGCAGGTCCACGCGCCCGTCGTTGCCGAGCTGCGCGTCGAGGCTGCTGCCCGGCCCGCGCTCCTCTTCCTTGACCTTGCCGAAGTCGCTGCGGATGCTGCCCGAGAACGTCGTCGCGTGGATACGCGCGGCGATGTCGGCCGGAAGGTACAGGTGCACGTCGCCGCTCATCGTCTCGACTTCGATGCGCGCGTCTTTCGTCGGCTTGCCGCGGAGATTGATGTCGCCCGACACCGTGCCCGCGTTGATCTCGCGGTAATCGCCGTTTTCGGCGTCGATGTCGCCCGAGACGGTTTCGAACTTGACCTGACCGCCGAGCCCGCGCGAGCGGATGTTGCCGGATACGGTTTCGAGATGGCCGCGCTCGGCCTTGCCGGTGAGCTCGATGTTGCCGCTGACGCTGTCGACATCGACTTCCTTCGCGTCGCTGTCGAGGCGCAGCTTGCCGCTGACGCCGTTGACGCCGAGCGAGCGACCGGCGACGCCGGACAGCGCGACGTCGGCGCTGACGACTTCGATCTTGATCTCGGCGTTGCGCGGCACCTTGAGATCGAGCGAGGTGTTGCCCATGCGCGATTCGGAGCCCCAGTTGAACCAGCCCTGCTTGTCGGGCGGCTCGACCTTGATCGTGAGGCTCGAGCCGCTGCCGTCGATCGCGAGCTTCTTAGCGCCGTCGCCGAGCGTGCCGGTGATCGAGACTTCGTTCTTGTCCCAGCCGCTGACCGTGACGTCGCCCTTGATGTTGGAGATGTCGATGCGCGCGTCGGCGTTGACGCTGCGCGTCTCGCTGATCGGCGAGCTTGCCTGGGCTGCGCCGGACAAGGCCAGCAGCAGCAACAGCGCGGAATGGAGGGCGGTCTGTTTCATCGGTGTCGGGGCTCCGTCAGCCGGCTTTTGCGCCGAGCTGCTCGATTTTCATGCGTTGTGCGTTGGTGCGGTTAAGGAGGCTGACGAGGAAGACGGCGTCCGGATGCTGCTCGAGCGCCGCCTGCAATTCGGAATGCGCGGCGTCGATCACGATGTTCGCGCCGGCGAGGCGCGGATCCTGGCCCGAGCGCAGCGCCTGATCGCGTGCTTCCTGCGGCGAGATGCGCTGGAAGCGCGTCGCCATCGCGTAGTCGTCGGATTCGGCCGGCCCGATCGAGCGATCGTTCAGCGCGAAGAAGAGCAGGCTGCCCGCGATCGCGAGCACCGTGCTCGCGGCGGCCGCGAGCGGCAGCCAGCGCCGGCGTGCAGCGCGCGGTGTCGCCGTATCGCCGGCTTCGATGCGCGCCGCGATGGACGGCCAGAGATCGCGCCCTGGCATCCGCGGCGCATTCATCGCGCGAAGGTTGCGCTGGATTTCGAACTCGGTCATGACGCGTCTCCCAGCATCTTGCGCAGGAGCCCGCGCGCGCGATGCAGTTGTGCCTTCGAGGAGCCGACCGCCATGCCGAGCTCGCGGCCGATCTCCTCGTGCTTCCAGCCCTCGACATCATGCAACACCAGCACCGCACGCGCCCGCGGCGGCAGCTTCGCGACGGCCTGTTCGAGGTCGGCGCGCTCGCCGGCGCAGAACGGGACGACGGGCTCGCTCGCGGCTTCGAGCACGTCGGTATCGACGGCATCTTCCGGGTCGCGGGCGCGAAGGTCCATCAGCGCCACGTTGACCGCCAGACGGTGAAGCCACGTTGAAAACGCGCTCTCGAAGCGAAAGCTGTCGAGTTTTTGCCAGGCGCGGACGAACGCTTCCTGGGTCAGTTCCTCGGCGCGCGCCTCGTTCATGCCCGAAAGCCGCCAGACCGCGCCGTGCACGCGCCCGGCGTGGCGCCGGTACAGCGCCTCGAACGCACGCACCTCGCCCGCCGCGGCGCGGCGGACCAGGTCGCTATCCGCGTCCTTGGAGGGGGCGGATTCGGTCCGGGGCGCTTCCGTCATCGGGAGGGGCATGGCAAGGCAGGCGCTCATCTTGCCAGCTTGGATGCCGGGCGGGGGCGCGGGGGTTTAGATGATCGGCGGGCGCCTTTTTGCGTGTCTCGTCCAAGGGGCGATCCGCGGGAGGCAGCTTACGGGCCGGCAGTGACCAGAAACCCGCAGAGGTCGTCGAAGCTGTCGACGAAAATCCGGTTGTCCCATTCGCCCGGCTGCATTTCCACGGCGCCAATGTCTGCGGCGTTGCCAGCGACGCGCGGGAGCTCACGCTGATCGAAATTGAGATTGCCGGGCGCTCCCATATCGATGGCGGGACTGTCCATCTTCAACGCGTGCGTACGCGTTGCACCGCCATTGTTGCTCAGAGGCTCGAGCTTGGCACAAGCAGTGATCGTGCCGCTACCCGGCAAGTCGATGCCAGACGTAATTAGACTGTTCGTTTCGGTGATCTGCTCGCCGAGGATGCCACCGAGATCGCTGAGGCCCTGCGGGCCTACGTTGCTCGCGATGATCGAGCTGATCACGGTCAACGGTCCTTGAAAAAATACGCCTTCGCTGTAGCCGAAAATTTCGTTGGGCGATCGGTTGAATGCCACGGTGCTGTTTGCGAGCGTCGTTGGTAGTGACGCGAGGAGGCCGCCAACCGACCGGGTTCCGACGTTGTTGGAAATCGTGCTGGCCACGACTGTCCCGTTGTACGGCGCGGCTCCAGTGAGGTCCAATCCGCCTGCATAGTTGGCTCCATTTCCTGAAATCGTTGACGCGAAAATCTTCGCGTTGTGCTGCGCTAGTACGCCACCTCCGGAACCACGAGCGCTGGGAAGGGCGTAGGCCGTGGACTTGCTAATCGTGCTCGCAAAAGCCTGAAAGACGTCGCCAGCCGCGAAGGCGGCGCCTCCTTCGGCATCACCGCCGCTTTCGTTGGACGCGTGACTGTCGGTGATGGTGGCTCTATACAAGTAGAGCGATAGAGAGGCATAGACGCCGCCGCCACGTGCTGCGATGGTGGTCGACGTGCTTTCGATGCTGCAATGCGATACGACGGAGTTCAGCAGTTGTATAGTGCCTGCCGAATAAACGCAGCCACCCGTGGGCGCGATGCTGCTGGAGTAGTGGCCGTTCGCGACATTCAAATTGGTAATGCGGAGCGCGCCGACGCCGAAATGATTGAACACGGCGGACTGGTTGTTCGCGTCGACGGTCAGCCAAGGCGGATTGCCGGGCGTTGGATCAGGTCCCTTCAAGTTCAAGCTCGGCTGGTTCACTTCTATTGCATGCGAAATCGAAATCCGGCTACAAACGAGTTGCGTAAGATCAATGGTGGCTCCATCGGGCGCTGCTGCGATTTGGCTGCGCAGACTCCCGGGTGTGCCGTCGTCCGCGCAGTTGTCGACCGTCAGCATCGCCGGCACCGACGTCGGATCGGAGGATCGAACCGTCTGACGTTTCTCGTGGCCGTGGAGGAGGCGGAGTTCGTACGGAAGCAGGGCGGGGTTCGGCTGTGACGAGATCGATTCCCGTTCGCGCTGAGCCCACGCTCCGATTGGAAGCACGGCCGCAAGGCTCGCGGCGAGAATCAGACGACTGGGCCGACGGACGGCATCGCGGAAACGGGTTGGCATGGGGAGCCCCAAATGACGGACAGAGCAGTCCGAGAGGGCCGTTCGCCGTCACTTGGACTGTGTCGCGTCATTACCGGTTCTCACCCGAAACCGGACAGGCAGTGCGGTGATAATGCGATCAGGCCCCTTGAATCGATTCGCGTCGAAGTTCTTCCGCACCGACGCCGACGGGTTGGCCGCGCGCAGACGGCCACGCGTCCGAGCGGCCGCGCAGATGCGTGTATACGCCCTGGAGACGAAATCCGGACATGCGCCTCAGAAACCCGAGGGTTGACGCGCTCCAGGGGATTACCGATCGCACACCCCGTCGAATCCGCTTGCGAAGATCCGCTCGTCCGCATCGGTCGCCTGCCGCTCAACTGAGCCGATATCGACGAATGACCCCGAGAACCTCGATGCGGCGCGTTGGTCCCGGGGAAATCCGATCGGGTCGATGCCGGCATCGATCGCGGGGCTGGCGAGCCCCAGTGCGTGTGTCCGCGTCAGACCCCCATTGTCCGCCAGCGGTTGCAGTTGAGGACACGCCGAGATCGTGCCGGCGGGATAGACGTTCGAGGATAGGATCAGGTTGTTGAATCCGGCCGTATTGCCGCTGAAGACATAAAGATCGCTCGGCCCGGCCGCGGAAGAGTTGTCGGCGATGATCGTGCTGATCGAGTCGAGCAATCCGTTGCCGATCCACACGCCAGCCCCGTTGCTGCTGACGTTGTTCGGGGCTTGATTGAACGCGATCGTGCTGCTTCGGAATGTCGCGGAAATCATCGACGAGATTCCACCGCCGACCGAGAACGCGACGTTGCTCGAGATCGTGCTGTTCCATATGTCCGCGGAAGGCGTCGTCGGTCCGCTTGCGATGAACATTCCGCCGCCGCTGTCCGCACGGTTGCCGGACACCGTCGTCGAATAGAGGAAGACATTGCCCTTCGTATAGGCACCTCCGCCGTAGGCGTGCGCACTGGCGGCAGTTGCGGCGTTGTCGCTGATCGTGCTGTATTCGGCATCGAGGCTGCCCGCCACGTACGCGCCGCCTCCATATGCTTGGGCACCGGCGGTTGCAGTGGCATGGCTGCCGGTGACGGTGCTGCCCTTCAGCGTGAGATCGCCGATGACATAGATCGCGCCGCCAAGTGCAGCGCCTCCAGCGGACGTGCTCGTGATCGAGCAATCAGAGACGATCGAGTTCGTCAGATACAAACTCCCCTTCGAATAGATGCACCCTCCCCGTGGAAAGTTACTCGTGTACTCACCATGCGTAATGGTGAGGTTCGTTGCGTATACGGTTCCAGCGCCATAGTGATAGAAGTCAGACGACTGCCCGTTCGCGTCGATCGTCAGAATCCCCGATGCCGGACCCTTCAGATACAGGGAGTCCTGATTGATATGCACGGCCGTCCCGCCAAGCGTGATACGGCTGCACGTCATCGACAGCTGCGAGAGATTGATCGTATCGCCGCTGACAGTGGTCGGATCCCCGATCACGTCTCTGAGACTTCCCGGCCCGCTGTCATTGCAGTTCGTTACGAGATGGGAACCGTTCGTCACGAAAGGATGGCCGCTGCTGGACGCGCGCGCATGAGGACGCAGGTAAGTCGGCATGCGGAACGGCACCGTCCGTTCCCGATCGACTGGCGGCGACGCGCTCGCAGGCAATGAATATGTGACGGCAATGCCGAGTGCCGCCAGAAGGCATGCGGCGAGCGGAGCGCGCTGGAGCGCCTGGAAAGCGACAGGACGTGAAATCGACATTTCGGAATCCCCCGTAGAGTGCGATATGCAGCCGCCAGCGCAACGGCGCTGATGCCGGCTCGGAAACTCTCGCCAGGGGTGAATACGTACTTCGGTCGAAGTCCGGACACGTGCGTCCGGAACCCTCATCCGCGCGCTTGGAAGCGCGGGGCAGGATGTGAGAACGGGACGATGCGGTACGGACCTGTCGCGGCGGACGGTTTTCTCACGCCTCCTCGAACCGGTTCGCCTCCACGTTCTTCCGCACCCGCGCCGGATCCCAGATCCGCCCGTTCATCGCGATATAGACGCCATCGGGCAGCGCCTGCACGGCGCCGACCGCACACCCGACGTTGAACACCGCATCCGACCCGCGGAACAACGCCGGATTCAGCGCGCCGGTCAGCACGGTGACCTTGCCCTCGATGCCGCCGAGCGCCCGTGCCGTCTCGACCATCGTGTCGGTCCCGTGCGTCACCAGCACATGCCGATGCGGCTGGCGTTCGATCGCCTCGCGGATCAGCGCGCGATCCTGATCGTCCATGTGCAGGCTGTCCTTGCGCATCGCCGGAATCACCTCGAACGTGAAGGCGACGCCGAGCGTGCGCAGGATCTCGCCGATCTGCGGATCGCCGATCTGGAACTCTGATTTGTCGTCGAAGTAGATCTTGTCGATCGTGCCGCCGGTGGTGATGATGGTGAGGTGCTGCATGCGGAGGATCCGGGCGAACGGCGCTGGTGCGCGGTGCGCGCATTTTACGGAGATTGCGCGACGCCGTTGAGTGCCGCGCACGGCGCAAGCCTAGCGGAGCCACGCATCCGCATGGGTGGCGCCGGCGCCGGGCAGGCGGTCGAGGCCGTGCTCGAGAACCAGCGCCAGCGCGGCGCCGGCGGATTGATCCGCGCCGTCGCGGGCGCGCGCGAGCAACGCGGCCGCGAACGTGCGAGCGAGCGTCAGCGCGAGGCCGCGCGCACCCGCTTCGCGGGCCGCGCCGTCGTGATCGTGAAGCCAGCGCGCCGATGCTGCGAGCGCGGCGTCGATCGCCGGCGGATGCGCGCGCGTCTCGCGCAACAGGTCTTCGAGCGCGCGCCGGAACGGATCGATGCCGCCCTTGGCGAGCACGCGCAGCGCATCGAGCGCGAGCACGTTGGTCGTCCCTTCCCAGATCGGGTAGACCTGCGCATCCCGCAGCAGCGGCGGGATGCCGGTGTTTTCGATATAGCCGGCGCCGCCGAACGCCTCGCAGGTTTCCGAAGCGATGTGCACGGCGAGCTTGCCGGTCCAGAGCTTCGCGAGCGGCGTCAGGAGGCGCAGCAAGGAGCGCTCGTCGTCGCTCGCGATACCTGTCTCGACACGGCCGAGCAGTGCGACGACATGGAAGCCGAACGCGAAAGCCGCCGCGAGCTCGGCCTGCAGCGCTGCCAGCGTCGCCGCGTGCAGCGGCTGCTCGATCAGCGGGCGGCCGAAGGCATGGCGCCGACGCGCGTAGTCGGTCGCGAGCGCGAGGCAGCGTCGCATTGTCGCGAGCGCGCAGATCGTGTTCCACGTGCGTGTCACATTGAGCATCGGCGCGATCAGGCGCACGCCATGCGAGAGCTCGCCGACGGGTTCGCCGATCGCATTTTCGAGATGGATCTCGGCCGTCGGCAGCTCGCGAGTGCCGAGCTTTTCTTTCAGACGATCGATGCGGATGCCGTTCCAGCGGCCCTGCGCGTCGCGCGTCTCGACGTAGAACAACGCGAGCGCGTCGGCGCCGCGAGCCGCGCCTTCGGGCCGTGCGAGCGTCAGCGCCATTTCGCCGGTGACGGCCGAGGCGAACCACTTGCGCCCGCTGAGCCGCCAGCGTCCGTCGCCGTCGCGCCGCGCGATCGTGTCGGTCGAGCCGACATCGGAGCCGCCTGCCGTCTCGGTCATCCACTGCCCGGACAGCCAAAGCTGCGATGCATCGCGCGCGAGCAGATGCGGCACCGCGCGGTCGATCAGCGCGCGATTGCCGGATGCCTTCAACGCCGTCGCCGCGCCGTCGCTCATGGCGAGCGGACAGGTGTAGAACTCGCTGGCGACGTGATAGAGGTAGACGCGCGCGAACTGGTCGATCCGCGCGAACTCGGCGAAACGCGTGTCGTGTCCGGCTGCGACGAATCCGTAACGCGCGGTAAGCGCGGCGCCTTCATGCCAGACGGGCGTGACTTCGATGCGATCGATGCGCTCGCCCCATGCGTCGTATTGCGTCAGGGTCGGCTCGGTTCGTGTGCTCGACCGTGCGTTGCGCCATGCTTGCGCCGCGTGTGCGCCCAGGGCTTCGAGATCGGGTTCGATGGCCGCGAGCGTGGTGCCTGGCAGCGCGCGGACCAGATGCGCGCGCAAGCGGCGATCATCGGTGTATTGATTGGCGAGATCGGGGCCGGCTTGGACGAAATCCATGCGCGAATGACGATACGCGCGGGGTTATTGCGCAGCAAGCGCGAGGATAGGGCGTGACGCGAGATTGCCCTCACCCGGCCCTCTCCCGCGAGCGGGAGAGGGGGGGAGGCCAAGAGATCTTATGCCGCCACGGGAAGCCGCGTTTCGATCTCGACGTGCGCGTCGTTCATCGCCTTCGCGCGCTGGTCGGAACCCATGGCGATGCCTTCGGCGCGCACGAACTCGAGGTCCGTGATGCCGATGAAGTTGAAGATGTGGCGCAGATACCGTTCCTGGAAATCGGCCGCGTCGCTGCCGTTGTCGGCGCCGTAGAACCCGCCGCGCGCCGACGCGATGATCACCTTGCGTCCGCCGGCGAGTCCCTCGGGGCCGTTCGCGCCGTACCGGAACGTCTTGCCGGCGACGACGATGCGGTCGATCCAGGCCTTGAGCTGGCTCGGGATGCCGAAGTTGTACATCGGCGCGCCGATCACGATGACGTCGGCGGCGAAGAGCTCGGCGAGCGGGTCGCCGGCCGGCATCGACGCGGCGTCGGCGACCGGCAGCCAGTGCGGCAGCGGATTCGCGGCGAGGTCGCGATAGGTCACTTCGAGGCCCGGCTCGCGTTGCTTCCACGCGTTGACGATCGCGGCAGTCAGCTCGCGCGAAACCGAGTTGGCGCCGAGGGCGCTCGAATCGACATGGAGGAGTTTCATGGAGGTGGACTCCGTTGGGAGCCGGGGTGGTCCGGCGTGCCCAATAAGCTAAGGCGTGGACGATCGCCGGATAAGTCCGCGATAATCGGATAGATCGTTCGCTACGGAGAACAATCATGGCGTTCCCGGAAGGCGCGCTGTCGGACCTCAACGACCTTCGCTTCTTCGCCGCCGTGGTCGAGCACGGCGGGTTCTCGGCGGCCTCGCGCGCGCTCGGCGTGCCGAAATCGCGGCTCAGCAAGCGTGTCGCGCTGCTCGAGGAAAGGCTCGGCGTCCGGCTTCTGCAGCGCACGACGCGTCGCTTCGCCGTGACAGAAGTCGGCGAGCGCTTCCTGACGCATTGCCGCGCGATGCTCGAAGAGGCGCAGGCGGCGCAGGATGTCGTCGACGAGCTCCGTGCCGAGCCGCGCGGCATCGTCCGCGTCAGCTGTCCGACTGCGCTGGTGCAGACCGTCATCTCGCACGTGCTGCCGGATTTCCTCGCAGGATTTCCGAAGGTGCAGGTGCGCGTGCTCGCGACGAACCGGCGCGTCGACATCATCAACGAGGGCATCGACATCGCGATCCGCGTGCGCACGAAGCTCGACACCGACGCCGCGCTCGTCTCGCGCGGTTTCGGCCAGTCGCGCGTGCTGCTCGCAGCGAATCCGCAGTTCCTCGACGAGCACGGCCGGCCGACGGTGCCGCAGGATCTCGAGAAGCTGCCGCTGCTTTCGCAAGCCGAGCACGACGGCGCGCAGGTGCTGGAGCTGCTCGATGCGACCGGCGCGAAAGTCACGGTCGAGATGCGCGCGCGCGTGATCTCGGGCGAGTTCAGCGTGCTCTATGAAGCGGCCAAGCGCGGCATGGGCGTCACGGCGTTGCCGGAGTTCGTCTGCGCGCCGGCGATCCTGCGCGGCGAGCTCGAAGTCGTGCTGCCGGCGTGGAGCATCCCGATGGGCGTCGCGCATTTCGTCTATGCGAGCCGGCGCGGCCTGCTGCCCTCGGTGCGCGCGTTCGTCGATTTCCTCGCCGAGCGCCTGCCCGATGCGATGCGGATCAAGCACGAGCAGTGCATGAAGCGCGACGACAAGATCGGCTGACGATTACCCGCGCTTTCGCTTGTCGCGGCGCCCGATCCAACCGACGGTGCCGATCAGCACGACGGACAGCACGACTTCGGCCAAAGCCGGAAACCGTGCTCTCGGCCCGCCGACCCACGCCGCGACGACGCCGTGGCAAAAGTAGAAAAGCGCAACGACACCGCACCAGAACAGGACGCGCCGCCAGCCGCGTTCGAGCGCGAGCAGCGGCAGCAGCAGGAGCGGCAACGCGACCGCGAGTGCGAGCCACGACGATCCGGCCACGGGCGGCGCGATGACGAGGTACCACGCGAACTGCAGCGCGATCAGAAGACCCCAGGTGATAGCGCCAAAACGCTCGGCCGTCATGCGCCGCGCTCCAGTTTCGCCGCGACATCGGCGACGCGCGTGCCGAGTGCGCGCGCGAGCGCGCGCTCGTCGTCGCCGATCGCGTGCTGATCCGACGTGCCCGACACGTGGCTCGCGCCATACGGCGAGCCGCCGCCGGTCGTGCGTTTGAGCGCAGCTTCGGTATAGGGGATGCCGACGATCAGCATGCCGTGGTGCAACAGCGGCAGCATCATCGAGACGAGCGTCGTCTCCTGGCCGCCGTGGTGCGTCGACGTCGAGGTGAAGACCGCGGCCGGCTTGCCGGCGAGCGTGCCCGAAATCCAGTCGGCCGCGGTCGTATCGAGAAAATGCTTCAGCGGTGCCGCCATGTTGCCGAATCGCGTCGGGCTGCCGAGCACGAGACCCGCGCACTCGCGAAGGTCGGCGAGCGTCGCATACGGCGCGCCGTCGTCGGGTTCGGGCGGCGCGGCCCGCTCGGTGACCGGCGCGACCGGCGGCACGCTGCGGACGCGCGCGGCCATGCCGGCGACTTCCTCGACGCCGCGCGCGACGAGTCGCGCGAGCTGCGCGGTCTTGCCGTTGCGGCTGTAGTAGAGGACGAGGATTTCGCTCATTTGTCCCATTGTTCGATTTTCCCTCTCCCGCTTGCGGGAGAGGGTAGGGTGAGGGCACGTTGGTTCGACGTCAAAAGAACCCTCATCCGCCTCCGGCACCTTCTCCCGCAGGCGGGAGAAGGGAAAGCATGGCTCCATTAATCGCGCTGCGATAGGCTCGCAGCATGCCTCCGCATCCTGCAGAGTTTGCCAGAAAGCTCCGCTTCGACCGCGAGCGCTCGCTGGCGCTGCTGCACTTCACCTGGTGCCGCTTCCTCGAGGATCGCCTGACGCAGACCGCCGGTGCGCTCGCCTATACATCGATCTTCGCGCTGGTGCCGCTGACTGCTGCCGTGCTCGGTATCCTCGCGGCCTTCCCGGTCTTTGCCGGCTGGCGCGACAGGGTCACCGCCTGGGTCTTCGCGAACTTCGTGCCGGCCGCGGGCAGCACGGTGCAAGGCTATGTCACCGAGTTCGCCGACAACGCGAGCAAGGCGACCGCGGTGGGAATCCTCGTGCTGCTGTTCAGCGCGATCGCGTTGATGATGAGCATCGAGGAGGCGTTCAACCGGATCTGGCGCGTGCCGAACGCGCGCGGCCATGCATCGCGCTTCGTGATCTTCTGGACTGCGCTGACGCTGGGCCCGCTGCTGCTGGTCGCGGCGCTCGCGATCAGCTCGTACCTGGTCGCGCTGCCGTTCATCGACAGCGCGGCGACCGAGCTTTCGCTGAAGGCGCGCGTGCTGTCGGCGCTGCCGTTCCTGATCGTCTGGAGCGCGCTCCTGACCGGCTACATGGTGATTCCGAACCGCAGCGTGCGCCTGCGCCATGCGCTGATCGGCTCGTTCATCGCGGCCCTGCTGTTCGAGATCGCGAAACGTGGCTTCGCGGCATACGTCACGCGCACGAGCTACCAGGAAGTCTACGGCGCGATCGCTGTCGTGCCGATCTTCATCTTCTGGATCTATCTCTCGTGGGCGATC
>CALFNI010000210.1 GCA_937902695.1 uncultured Rhodanobacteraceae bacterium | reverse complement strand
ACCACGCGCCGACTGCTTTTCGCGAAGCAGTTGCTGACCGAAACGGCGCTGCCGATCACGGCGATCGCCCCGGCGGCGGGCTATGCGAGCCTGCGGCGCTTCAACGCGGCGTTCCGCGAAACGTACGGCAAGGCGCCGCGCGAGATCCGGCGCCGGCACGATCCGGCACCGCCGAGCGATGAGCTCGCGCTCCGCCTGCCGTATCGGCCGCCGTACGACTTCGCGCACTTGATCGGCTTCCTGGAGCGCCGCGTGATTCCGGGCGTCGAATCGGTCGATGCGAATGCGTACCGGCGCACGTTCATGGCGGCCGGCAGCGCGGGTTGGCTGTCGGTGTCGCAACTGCCGGATCAGCCGGCGCTCGCGCTCCGCGTCCATCACGCAAGGACCAGCGCGCTCGGCGAGATCGTCGCGCGCGTCAAGCGCATGTTCGACGTCGACGCCGACCCGATAGCGATCAACACGCACCTGCGCCGCGACGCGCTGCTGAAGCCGCTCGTGCGGCGCTGGCCGGGCCAGCGACTGCCGAATGCCTGGGACGGCTTCGAGCTCGCGGTGCGCGCGATCCTCGGCCAGCAGGTCAGCGTGGCGGCCGCGCGCACGCTCGCGGCGCGCATCGCAGACAACCACGGCGCGCGCTTCGACGAGGGCGAAACGATCGGCCTGCGCGCGCTGTTTCCGACGCCGGAGACGCTCGCCGATGCGCCGCTCGAGAAGATCGGCGTCATGCGCGCGCGCGCCGATGCGATCCGCACGCTCGCGCGTGCTGTCGCGGACGGGCGCGTGCATTTCCGTCCCGAACAGACGCTGGCCGCATTCGAGGAAAGCCTCGTCGCGCTGCCGGGCATCGGGCCGTGGACCGCGCACTACGTCGCCATGCGCGCGCTCGGGCAGCCGGATGCCTTTCCCGCGGCCGACCTGATCCTGCGCCGCGCGGCCGGGCAGGGCGAGACGCTCGGCACGCGCGTCGTCGAGTCGATGAGCGAAGCGTGGCGCCCCTGGCGCGCATACGCTGTCATGCTGCTGTGGAGGAGCTACAGTTGAACGCAACGTCGCGGACCATGACGATGATCACCAAAGCGAACGGCCGCGCGATCAAGGCGCACGCGAAGGCCGCGATCTCGTACGATTTTTTCGATTCGCCGATCGGCCCGCTCGTCGTCGCGGCCGAGGGCGACGCGCTCGTCTCGCTGCTGCTGCCGAGGGACGGCAAGCCCGCCCACGTCGCGCCAGAATGGCATCGCGCACCGGCCCGCCTGCGCGAAGCGCGTGCGCAGCTCGCGGCGTACTTCGCGGGCACGCTGCTTGCGTTCGATCTCGAGCTCGCACCGCACGGCACCGCGTTCCAGCGGAGCGTCTGGACGCAGCTGCGCCAGATCCCATACGGCGACACGACGAGCTACGTCGAGCTCGCGCGACGCCTCGGCAATCCGCACGCGATGCGTGCGGTCGGCGCGGCCAACGGCGCGAATCCGATCGCGATCATCGTGCCGTGTCATCGCGTGATCGGCCACGACGGCCAGCTCGTCGGCTTCGGCGGCGGCTTGCCGGCGAAGCGCTGGCTGCTCGATCACGAACGGCATCACGCGCCGGCGCCGCTGCTCGAATTGCGTCCCTGAGGTTCAGCAGCCGCGCATGCGTTCGAGGATGTCGGCTTCCTGCCGCTTCAGCTCGGGCGTCGTGTCGCTGAATGCTTTCGTCAACTTGTAGCGCACGTCGTCGAGCGACTGGCGCAGGTACGCGCACGCTTCGCGCGGCGATGCGTCGTGGCACTCGTCGTCGATCCACGTGCTCATGCCGCCGAACGGCACGCTGCGCGCCGGCAGGTGCGGTATCTGCCGGAGTCCCGGCGCCGAGACGCCGATGCTGTTCTGCGGCGAGTACGCGTCAGCGAGCGAGCGGCCGGGCACGCCGAGCACGCCGAGCGGCACCAGCGCGCTGCCGCCTTCGCCGGTGTCGCTGATGTAGCGCGTGCCGTCGTAGCGCGTGCAGAGGAAGAACGACGGGGGCGGCGTGAACGGCACCGATTGCGGCGCCTCGGGCTCCGTGGCCGCTGCGACCGGTTCTTCTTGCGGCGGCACAACCGATGCCGCCGACGGCGGCGGCGGATCGGGGAGCGCGATCGTCTGCTGCCGCGCGTTCGCGGCGCACGGACGATCCTGGAAGCTGACGGCGCCTTTCGCATCGACGCATTTGTAGACCGTCGCAGCGGGCAGCGCGCCGGCGCTGGTCAGCGCGAAGAGGAACGCGAGGGCGCGCAGCGTGCACATGGCGCGATGATGGTACGCCCAAAAAAGCGGGTGAGGGCTCACTCCGAACGGCCCTCACCCGCGCCGGCGCGCGGCCTCTCCCGCGAGCGGGAGAGGCGAAAATCAGTGCGCTGCGTGCGGTTCGGCCGGCAGCGCCGGCATGTCGCTATCCGGAGCCGCCGCCCGGC
>CALFNI010000209.1 GCA_937902695.1 uncultured Rhodanobacteraceae bacterium | reverse complement strand
GTTGCCGGATCGCTCATCAGCTCCGGCAGCTCGGACGGCGTGATCTGCCAGGAAAGGCCGAACCGGTCCTTGAGCCAGCCGCAGACCTGCGACTTCGGGTCGCCGCCTTCGGACAGCTTGTCCCAGTAGTGGTCGATCTCATCCTGCGAATCACAATTGACGACGAACGACACCGCTTCGGTGAACTTGAAATGCGGGCCGCCGTTGATCGCGGTGAATTGCTGGCCGTCGAGCTCGAAAGCGATCGTCATCACCGAGCCCGCCGGCTGGCCGGACGCTTCGCTGCTTTCCTTCGTGTAACGCGTCGTCTGGCCGATGCGTGCGTTCTTGAACACCGAGACGTAGAACCTGACCGCGGCTTCGGCGTCGTCGTTGAACCAGAGGAACGGCGTGATGCGCTGGATACGGTCGGCCATCGCGGAATCTCCTTTCGTTGCCGGAACGATGCATGCGGATGCGTGCATTGGGATTTGTACGGCGCGGCGAGTGAACATCCGCAGACGGCGACATTACGATTTCGTGCGCGTGCGACCGAGCGAGGCCTGCGCGGGGCGAATCAAAGCCGGCGGCGCACGCATCAGGCGATGCGCGCGGTCCCCGCCATGTACGGCCTCAGCACTTCAGGCACGTCGATCGAACCGTCCGCGTTCTGGCAATTCTCCATGACTGCGATCAGCGCACGGCCGACCGCGACGCCGGAGCCGTTGAGCGTATGCACGAGCTCGGGTTTGCCGGTATCGGGATTGCGCCAGCGCGCCTGCATGCGCCGCGCCTGGAAGTCGGTGCAGTTCGAGCACGACGAGATTTCGCGATAGGCGCCCTGCGAGGGCAGCCAGACTTCGAGATCGTAGGTCTTCGCCGCCGCAAAGCCCATGTCGCCCGTGCAGAGCAGCATGCGGCGGTACGGAAGGCCGAGCTTCTCGAGCACGACCTCGGCCGAGCGCGTCATGCGCTCGTGCTCGACGAAGCTCTCGGCGGGCTTCGCGATGCTGACCAGCTCGACCTTCTCGAACTGGTGCTGGCGGATCATGCCGCGCACATCCTTGCCGTAGCTGCCGGCCTCGGCGCGGAAGCACGGCGTGTGCGCGGTCATGCGCATCGGCAGCGCGGCGGCGTCGAGGATCTCGTCGCGGACGATGTTCGTCAGCGACACTTCGGCGGTCGGAATCAGGTAGCGCTTCGTCTCGCCGACCTCGGTCGCGAAGAGGTCGTCCTCGAACTTCGGCAGCTGGCTCGTGCCGGTCATCGTCTCCGCGTTGACGATGAGCGGAACGTTGCATTCGAGATAGCCGTGCTCGGTCGTGTGGAGGTCGAGCATGAACTGCGCGAGCGCGCGATGAAGGTGCGCGAGCTCGCCGCGCAGCACCGTGAAGCGCGCGCCGGAGAGCTTCGATCCCGTCTCGCCGTCGAGCCAGCCCTTGTGCGCGCCGAGCTCGACGTGATCCTTCACCTTGAAGTCGAACGTCCGGGGCGTGCCCCAGCGGCGCTGCTCGGCGTTTTGCGTCTCGTCGCCGCCGAACGGTACCGAGGCATCGGCGAGATTGGGAATGCCGAGCGCGATGTTGGCGAGCTTCGCCTGCACCTCGGCGAGGCGGTGCTCGTTCGCCTTCAACCTTTCGCCGATGCCGGCGACGTCGGCCATCAGCGCCGAGGCGTCCTCGCCCTTGCCTTTCGCGATGCCGATCGCCTTCGAGCGCGTGTTGCGGAGGTTCTGCAGCTCCTGCGTCTCCGTCTGCACGGCCTTGCGCTCGGCTTCGATGGCTTCGATCGCCGCCTTGTCGAGCTGGTAACCGCGCGCGGCGAGGCGTTCGGCCGTCGCGTCCAGTTGGCCGCGCAGCAGGGCGGGATCGAGCATGTCGTGGCATCCGCGAAACAGGGGCCGCGGATTATAGACGGTGAGGTCGCCCGACTCTGCACGAGCAGGCCCACGGGGCTCGCGACCTCACCGAGATGCGGCCTTTCCTAGCGCCGGACGGCTCTACCGAGCCACCACGCGATCGCGATGCCGCCGAGCAGCCATCCGATGCCCTGCTCGAGCAGGTTGCCGACCATGAAATCGCTCGGGAACCGGTACCAGTTCCATTGCGGCACGATGTTCATGAGCCACCCGAACAGCCCGAACGCGACGGCGCCGATCACGCGCGCCCCGAATGTCCAGGCGGTCGCGGCGAGCACGAACGTCGCCAGCAGCGCGGCGAGAAAGTTCAGGACGAACTGCTTGGCAAGCTGCGGCGCCATGCTCGTCGGATCACCCGTCGGCGGCGTGTTGACGACGGCCCAGACGTACGGATTCTTCTGCGACTTCTCGGCCCAGGCCTTGACCGTCGCCTCGTCACTCATCTTGTTCGGATCGATCGTCGGCAGGAAATAGATGCCGGGTTGCGGGAGACCGGTCGCGACCGCCTGCAGGACGATGTCCTCGTTCGCCGGCTGGCGAAAGCCCATTTCGCCGATCGGCAGCACCATGTGCGCGAGGAACTGCCAGAAGAAAACCACGATGGCGCCGAGCAGCGCCGCGATTCCGATACGCATGCGAGCCTCACTTCCCCAAGTGGTGCGCGGACGTTACGCCCTGGCGGCCTCAGCGGCAACGACCGGCGATGATGCGATGCGTCAAGCCGTCACGCAGCCTGCGCCGCGGGGACGGCCCACGCGCGCAGCAGCAGCGCGGCCGCGAACGCGCACGCAGCCCCAAACGCGAACGCGGCGAACGGCGATACCGTCGACCAGATCCAGCCGAATACCAGCGACGCCGGCAGCAGCAGGATGCCGGAGACGAGGTTGTACCAGCCGAACGCGGTCCCCGAGCGCTCCGCCGGGACGAGGTCGGCGACGAGCGCTTTTTCCGTGCCTTCGAGCGCCGCCGTCACGACGCCGTAGCCGGCGAACGCGATCCAGAGCGCCCAGTCGGCCGCCGGCAGCAGCCCGATCAGCAGATATGCCGCCCCGTACGCGAGCCACGCGATGCACAGCACGCGCGCGCGGCCGTAGCGATCCGACAGCGCCGAAAGCGGCGTCGACAGCACCGCCGCGACACCGGACAACAGCGCCCACATCAGCGTCACGCGCGTCGCGCTCGCGCCGAGCTCGTTCGCGCGCAGCAGCAGGAACATGTTCGACGAGTTGCCGAGCGTGAACAGCG
>CALFNI010000208.1 GCA_937902695.1 uncultured Rhodanobacteraceae bacterium | reverse complement strand
GTCATCGCAGTGACACTGCTGGCGCTCGCTGCCGCATCCGTTTCGGCGCAGACGCAGCCTCCACTGGATCTTCGTCTGCGGCCGTTGCCCGACCCGCAGGCAGGCGAGCACATCGCCACGCCCGACCAACGGGCCGTCGACACGGGCGCGTCCGTGCACGGCAGCTTCAGCACGGGCATCGGATATTCGAAGAACTACGGCAACAGCACCATCAACACGGCCGAGCTCGACGTGAGCAAGCAATACGACAGCGGCCGGGCGATCGATCTGCACATCGGTGTGCTGCGCAGCACGGGCTTGCCGAACGCATCGCCGCGCGACTATGTCTCGCGTTATTCGGGCGATTGTCCGCGCATGACGACCGACGCCGCGGCGCAGAGCTGCAACTAGGGCGCACCGGGCAGCCGCGCACCGGGCGCGGACTGCGTCGGCAGCCCGCCGGACGGCGAATCGTTCGCCGGTGCGGCCGCGGCCACGCGCTCGCTATCCGTACCTCCATCCTCGCCGTCGCCACCGAGCACGATCAGCTTCACGCGCCGGTTGTGATTGCGACCTTCCTCGGTCGCGTTCGATGCCTCCGGCTGGAACTCGCCGCGGCCCGAAATGGCGAGACGATGCGGATCGATGCCGGTATCGATCAGCAACCGCGCAACGCTCGCGGCGCGCGCGGCCGAAAGCTCCCAGTTCGACGGAAACGCGGCCGTCGCGATCGGCACGTCGTCGGTATGGCCTTCCACGCGCAGCGGATTCGCAAATCCCGCGAGAATGCCCGCGAGATCGCGAAGCGGCGGCAGCGCTTGCGGCGAGAGATTCGCGACGCCGCTCGGAAACAGCACGTCGGCGCGGATCTCGACTTCGAGATTCATCCGATGCCGGCGCACGACCATCAATTGCTTGTCGATCAGCGGCGCCATCGCCTGCTCGATGCGATCGCCGATGCCGGCGAGCTTGTCCTCGGCTTCTGCCTGCGCCGGCGTCTGTGGCGCCTGCTCGGCCTTCGGCGTTTCGGGCGCGGGAGCCGGCATCGGCGGCGCGATCGGCTCGCTGGTCGGCTTCTGCGGCATCGACAGCACCGACGGCTTCAGCGACATCGACGGTTCCTTGCCGACCTGGATCGGATCGATGACCTTCGGCGAGCCGTTGAACGCGTTCTGGATCGAGTTCGCGACCGTGCGGTACTTACCCTCGTTGACCGACGAGATCGAATACATGACGACGAAGAACGCGAGCAGGAGCGTGATCAGGTCGCCGTAAGGAATCGCCCACGATTCGTGATTGATGTGCTCTTCGTGGACGACGTGGCGGCGCATCAGTGACAGAAGCCTTTCAGCTTCGCCTCGATGTGGCGCGGATTTTCGCCTTCCGCGATCGCGACGAGCCCTTCGATCAGCATCTCGCGCGTGCGCGCCTGCTCGTTGACGAGGCCCTTGAGCTTGTGCGCGAGCGGCAACAGGATCAGGTTCGCCGACGCGATGCCGTAGACGGTCGAGACGAACGCGCCCGCGATGCCGGGCCCGAGCTTGCTCGGCTCGGAGAGATGCTCCATGACGGCCATGAGGCCCATGACCGCGCCGATGATGCCCATCGTCGGCGCGTAGGTGCCGGCGCTCTCGAACACTTTCGCGGCGATCAGATCGGCGTGACGCCGTCCGTCGAGCTCCGCGCCGAGCACGCCGCGGATCGTATCCGGCTCGCTGCCGTCGACGAGGAGCTGCAGGCCTTTCTTGACGAACGCGTCTTTTTCTTTCTCGAGCTGCGGCTCGAGGCCGAGCAGGCCCTGACGCCGCGCGATGTCGCCCCAGCCGACGACGCTCTTGATCAATCCGGGACCGTCGTTCTTCGGCGGCTTGATGACCCACGGCAGCATCTTCAGCGCGCGCTTCAGCGTCGTCGCCGGCGTCTGCACGAGAATCGCGGATGCCGTGCCGACGAACACGACGACGAGCGCCGCCGCGCTCCACAGCGAATGGATGCCGCTGCCCTTCAGCACGATGCCGCCGAGCACGGTCGCAATCGCGAGGACGACGCCGATCGGCGTCATCATCTGGATTCGATCGCTGGTGGCTTGCGCCGTCTTCATTCCGTCGCCGTCCTAGTCAGCGTCCGCGCCAGTCGCGCAGACGCGCGCGCAGACGCGTCAGCGCCTGCCCGTGCAGCTGGCACACGCGCGACTCGGTCACGCCGAGCACCGCGCCGATTTCCTTGAGGTTCAATTCCTCGTCGTAATACAGCGACATCAACAATTTTTCCCGTTCGGGCAAACCTTCGATCGCCTCCGCCAGCGCCGCGCGCCGGCCTTCTTCCTCGTGACGGCTCGCCGGCGTGCCGGCTTGCTCGTCGCTGATCTCGAAACCCGGCCCGTCCTCGTCGTCGTTGCTCTCGTCGAGGCTCAACACGCGCGAACGGCTCGCGTCGGCCATGATCTGCGCGTACTCACTCGCCGAGATGCCCATGCGCTCGGCGACGGCGGACTCGCTCGCCTCGCGGCCGGTCTCGGCCTCGATCTGGCGCATCGCTTCCATCGCGTCGCGAAGGCGCCGATACACCGAACGCGGCGTCCAGTCCGTCTTGCGCAATTCGTCCAGCATCGCGCCGCGGATGCGGATGCCCGCGAACGTTTCGAAGTTCGCGGCGCGGCCGGGCGCGTAATTCTTCGAGGCTTCGAGCAGGCCCATCATGCCGGCCTGGATCAAATCGCCGAGCTCGACGCTCGCCGGAAGACGCCCTTTAAGATGCCAGGCGATGCGCTTGACCAGTGCCGCGTGGGTGCGCACGAGCTCGTTCGCCGAGCCCTGCTGCACTTCCAGATATTGCGCGGCGACGCTCATGACAGCACCGTCGCGGACTGGCCGGCGCGCAAGCGCCGTTCGGTGAAGAACTCGAGGTGGCCTCCGATTTCCGGGGTGTTAACCCACTTATCGGCAGCCTGGGCAAGATTCTTAAATG
>CALFNI010000207.1 GCA_937902695.1 uncultured Rhodanobacteraceae bacterium | reverse complement strand
GAAAGCGGGGACCCAGCGCCTCAACTACATCGCGAGATGCCGTCCCCCATCGACGCGCACGATCTCACCCGTCACGAACTCCGCATCGAGCAGCCACAGCACCGCGCCCGCGATGTCGTCGGGCGATCCCGTGCGCCGCAGCGGCGTGCGTTCGATCACTGCCTGCTGCGCCGCGTCGCTCTTGCCGCTGTCCGGCCAGAGGATCGCGCCCGGCGCGACGCCGTTGACGCGCACGTGGGGCGCGAGATCGCGCGCGAGCGCCTTGGTCATCGCCGCGAGCGCGGCCTTGCTCATGCTGTAGATCGGATGCGACGCGAGCGGCCGCTCGGCGTAGATGTCGACGATGTTGACGATCGCGCCGCTTGCCGCGGCGAGGTGCGGCGCCGCGGCCTGCGCCAGGAAGAACGGCGCGCGCGCGTTCGTGCCGAAAAGCTCGTCCCATTGCGCCGGCGTCGCGCTGCCGATCGGCGTCGGGTAGAACGCCGCCGCGTTGTTGACCAGCGCGTCGAGCCGGCCGAAGCGTTCGACGCACGCATTGACGAGATCGGCCAGTACGGCGACGTCGCCGAGATCCGCTTCGAGCGCGAGCGTGCTCGAGGCGCGAGCGCGCTCGAGGTCTTCGACGAGCGCATCGAGCGCGGCGCGCGACCGGCGCGCATGCAGCGCGACGTCGAAGCCGGCCGCGTGCAGCCGCCGCGCGATGACGGCGCCGATGCGCCGCGCCGCACCGGTGACGAGGGCGGCCCGGCGGCTCGCTGCGCTGTCTGGCATTGGTGTTCTCCGTCGAGGCCGGTATGCTGAAGATGAACTCACGCGCGTCCGGCCAGGGCCGGACGCGGCATTGTCGCAGAAGCGCGCCGGAGCCTCGTTGAAGACCGATCTGCCCGTTCCCGGCGCGGACGAAATCGCGCATTCCGAAGCGCTCGCCGCGCTGATCCGCAACGAGATCGCCGCGCACGGCCCGATGCCGTTCTCGCGGTACATGGAGCTTTGCCTCTACGCGCCCGGGCTCGGCTATTACAGCGCGGGCAAGACGAAGTTCGGCGCATCCGGCGATTTCGTCACGGCGCCGGAGCTCGGCGACCTGTTCGCGCGCGCCATCGTGGGCACGCTCGCGCCGACGTTGCGCGAGCTCGGCGACAGGGCCGATCTGCTCGAGCTCGGCGGCGGGAGCGGACGCTTCGCCGCTGCCGCGCTTCGCGAGCTCGCGACGACGGATGCGTTGCCGCACCGCTATCTCGTGCTCGAACCGAGCGCCGACCTTCGCGAGCGCCAGCGCGCGCACGTCGAAACAGCGCTCACGCCCGATCTCGCCGCGCGCGTCGCCTGGCTCGATCGCCCGCCGCAGGATGCCTGGCACGGCGTCGTGTTCGCGAACGAAGTGCTCGACGCGCTGCCGACGACGCGCTTCACGCTGAAGGACGGCGAGGTCTTCGAGGAATGCGTCACCGTTCGCGACGGCGCGTTCGCGCGCGAGGATCGGCCGGCCGACACGCTCGTCGGCGGCGCCGTGCGTCACGTCGAGCGTTATCTCGATGCGCCGTTCGCCGACGGATACCGCTCGGAAATCCTGCCGCAGCTGCCGTACTGGATGCCGGCCGTCATCGGCTCGCTCGAACGCGGCGTCGCGCTCTTCGTCGATTACGGCTATCCGCGCAGCGAGTTCTATCTGCCCGAGCGCAGCGACGGCACGCTCGTCTGCCACTACCGGCACCGCGGACACGGCGATCCGTTCCACCGGCCGGGCTTGCAGGACATCACGGCTTTCGTCGATTTCACGGCGGTTGCCGAAGCCGGCACGAACGCGGGCTTCGAGCTCGTCGGCTATGCGCCGCAGGGGCAATTCCTGCTGTCGAGCGGATTGCCCGCGCTGATCGAGGAAGGCGCCGTGCTCGGCGAAGCGGAGCGCATGCGCATCGTCAACGAAGCCAAACGCCTCACGCTGCCGGGCGAGATGGGCGAGCGCTTCCAGGCGATCGCGTTCGCGCGCGGCGTCAGCGAGGTGCCGGCGGGCCTTCGCGCGTTCGATCTTTCGCGGCGGCTCTGATGCGCCTCATGGCATTCGTCGACGTCGTGCTGTCGCCGCTCGGTTTCGGCCTGCTTGTCGCGCTGATCGCATGGCTCGGCCGGCGCCGATGGCCGCGCGGCCTGTTGCGCGCGAGCATCGCGATCGAGTGCGTGTGTCTCGTGCTGACGACGCCGGCGGCGGCGAACATGCTGGTTTCGCTGCAGGAACGCCGCACGCCGCTGCCGCCGTCATGCGCGACGCCCGTGCCCAATGTCATCGTGCTGCTTTCGGGCGGCATGCGTCGCGACGCCGCCGACGCACGCGATTTCGGCGTGCTGAACATTTCGAGCCTGCAGCGCACGCTCGCTGCGGCGACGCTCGCGAAAACCCTGCCCGCCCCGGAGCTCGTCATCACCGGCGGCGCGCGCATCGGCGGCGAGACCGATGTCGCGCAGAGCAGCGTGATGGCCGACGTCGCCGAGAATCTCGGCGTGCCGGCGTCGTCGATCCGCGCCGAGCTCGCGTCGACGACCACCTGGGAAAACGCGACGGCTGTGCGCGCGCTCGAACCGTCGTTGCCGGCACGTATCTGGCTGGTCACGTCGGCGCTGCACATGCCGCGCGCGCTGCTCGCGTTTCGCGCGGCGGGATTCGAGCCGTGCGCGTATCCCGGCGACTACCGTGGCGCGCCGCTCGAAGGACCGACCGATTTCCTGCCGAGCGCTGGCGCGATCGGGAATACCGACGCCGTGCTGCACGAATGGGCCGGCGAGATCGCGTATCGCATCCGCATGTGGCGTCGAACTTAAGCGAACCGTTCGCGCACTTTCGCGACCGCGTCGATGCGCGCCTTGCGCACCGCTTCGCCGATGGCCGGTCCAGCCAATCCCTGCGCGACGAACCCGGCCGCATCGACCGCCGCGGCAGCCGCGTGCGCCGCGCGGACATAGTCGGCCTGGGGGTAGCTCGCGTTCTCGGCGCCGAGGCGTCCGCGCTTGTCCGCTTCGCACGCGAGCAGGAACGGCGCGAGCCGGTCCGGCCGGCGGAACGCATCGATGCGCTCGAGTATCGACAGCAAGGTCTCAGGCCGAAGCTCGAACGCGCGATGCATGTCGAGATGGAAACGGCATACGTGCTCGGCGAGTGCCGCGTGCTCGGCCGGAACGCGCAGCCGCGACGCGAGCGCGCGCAGCGGCGCCACGCCGGCGTGCTCATGGCCGACGTGGCGCGGCAGCTGATCGGCCGGCGTCAGCGCCTTGCCGAGATCGTGCGTCAGCGCGCAGAACCCGATGAGATCGTCGCCGGGTGCGAGGCGCGCAGCCATGTCCAGCACGAGCTCGACATGCACGCCGGTGTCCACTTCCGGATGGAACTCGGCACGCTGCGGCACGCCATACAGCGCGTCGATTTCCGGGAACAGAATGCGCAGCGCGCCGCACGCGCGAAGGCTCTTTAGAAACGCCGACGGCGCGGGCTCGGCGAGCGCCTTGCGGGTCTCGGCCCAGACGCGCTCGGCGACGAGATGCTCGACCTCGCCGTCGTCGACCATGCGCTTCATCAGCGCGAGCGTTTCGTCGGCGATGCGAAAACCGAGCGGCGCAAAACGCGCGGCGAAGCGCGCGACGCGCAGCACGCGGACGGGATCTTCCGCGAACGCGGGCGAGACGTGGCGCAGCATGCGCGCCTCGATGTCGCGCGCGCCGCCGAACGGATCGACGAGGCCACCGTCGCGGTCCTCGGCCATCGCGTTGATCGTGAGGTCGCGGCGCTCGAGATCCTGTTCGAGCGTGACCGACGGATCGGTCGAGAAGACGAAGCCGTGGTAGCCGCGCCCGCTCTTGCGCTCGGTGCGCGCGAGCGCGTATTCCTCGCGCGTCGTCGGATGCAGGAACACGGGGAAATCGCGGCCGATCGGGCGGAAGCCGAGGCGCGCCAGCTCCTCGGGCGTCGCGCCGACGACGACATAGTCGCGGTCGACGACGTCCCGGCCGAGCAGCCTGTCGCGGACGGCGCCGCCGACGAGAAAGGTCCGCATCACTTGACGGGTCTCTCCGATTGGGCTGGCATTGTGCCAGCGAAAGCGCGGGAGGGCGGCAATGCGGACGTCGATGCGGCTTGCAATCGGGCTGTGCGTGGCGCTGGCGGCGGGCTGCGCGGCGACACCGCCCGCCAAACATCTGGCGCCGTCGGCGAACGGCGCCGCGGGCGCGAAGGGCGATGCGCTCTATCGCGCGCTCGGCGGGACGAACGGCATCGCGAAAGTCGTCGATGCGGCGCTCGTCGAGATTCATGGCGATCTTCGCATCAACGTCTTCTTCGAGAAGACCGACATGGCGGACCTTCGCAGGCTGCTGATCGAGCAGCTCTGCGCGGCGACCGGCGGGCCGTGCGAATACACGGGCCGCAGCATGGAGGAAGCGCACAGCGGCCTCAACCTCACCGACGCCGACTTCGATGCATTCGTCGAGGATCTCGTGCGCGCGATGGACTCGCAGAAGGTGCCGAAGGATCTGCAGAAGCAGCTGCTCGGATTGCTGGGGCCGATGCGGCCGCAGGTCGTCGGGCAATAGCGTCTAGGAAACGCGGCCGTGCGCTTCGCGGTAGCGATCGAGCCGGCGTTGCCATGATTGGCCGCCGATCAGCGCCGGCATCACGGCGTCCATCGGCGTCGAAACGATGCCCAGCGCGGCGAGGCCGTCGGTCGTGCCGACGGAATCGAGCTTGAGCGAGCGGAAATTGTCGCGCGAGATGGGTTTTCCGGGCAGCCATTCGCCGACGTAGGCCTGCACGCCGCCGAGCGCGTCGGGCAGCGCAATGATCCAGCGCCGCTTGCCGATCAGCGCGGCCGTCCAGCGCACGAGCTCGCCAAGCTCGATGACGCGCGGGCCGAACAGCTCATACGTGTGCAGGGCCGTGTGCGGGTGCGCGATCGCGCGCGCGAATGCCTCGGCGACGTCGCCGATGTAGACCGGCGTGAACTTCGCGTTCGCGCGCGCCAGCGGCAGCACCGGCGTCATGCGCAGGAGGTTCGCGAAGCGGTAGAAGAGGCCGTCGCCGCGACCGAAGATCACCGACGGCCGGAATATCGTCCATGCGAGCGGCGAGCTCTTCACCTTCGCTTCGGCTTCGCCACGCGTGATGAGATAGAAGCTCTCGCCTTCGCCGGCGCGGAGCGCGCTCATCTGCAGAAGTCGCGCGACGCCGGCCGCGCGGCACGCGGCGATCAGCGTTTCGGTCAGCTCGACGTGCGCCTTGCGAAATCCGCTGCCGTCGCTGCCGCGCTCGTTGAGGATGCCGACGAGATTGATCGCGACGTCGGCGCCGGCGAGCTGCCGGCGCAGCACCTCGCCGTCGTGGACATCGGCCGTGACGACGCTTGCGCGCGGAAGCACGGAGAGATCGCGGTGCTGCTCGCGATTTCGCGACAGGATCACGATCGTGTGCCCGTCAGCATGGAGGCGCGGGACGATATGGCTGCCGACGAAGCCGGTGCCGCCGAGGATGACGATGCGCTGCGGTTTCATTGCGAAGGCCTTCGAGACGCGCACGCCGGGACTTCGAAGCATAGCGCGCGGCGGTGGCGCGCGGTCGAAGCGATCTCAGGCGCTCGCGGCCTCGGCGCGCGCCCGCGGCCAGCGATCGAGCACGGCGGCGAGGCCGGCGCGGATCACGGGCTCCGCGATCGCGGTGACAGCGACCGAAAGGCCTGCCATTCCCGCACAGGCGAGCGCGAGCGCGAGGTACTGCTGGACGCCCGCGACGACGAGCGCGCGCAGCATCGCCGCGCCGACGACGTCGTGCAGCAGATAGAGAGGATAGGTCGAAAGGCCGGCGAGCCGGATCAGCCGGAGCGCGCGCGGGCCGAGCCTCTGCCGGATCGCTTCATCGAAGCGGATCGACGCCGCGATCGCCGCGACCGACAGCAGCCAGACGATCGCCGCAAGCAGCATGCGCGGCGTGCTCGTCATCGCGCGCAGCACGGCGGGCACGCCGTAATAGATTTCGAGCGCGCCGCCGGCCGTGCAGAGCACGAGCGCGCCGATGCGCCAGGCGGTCCAGCGGTCGAAGAAGCCGCGCCACAGGATCACGCCGATCGCGAAATACGCGCCGTGATCGAGCAGCAGCAGCTCGTGCGTGCGCGCATCGAGCGCCGGCATCGGCAGCGCGTAGCGCACGAACGGCAGCGCGCGCAGCAGCGACGGCGCCGCCGAGACGAGACCGATTGCGATCATCGCCGGTTCGAGCCACGCGAGGCGCCTGATCGCGAGCGCGGCGAGCGTCAGCGCATAGAAGCTGAGCTCGATGCCGAGGGTCCAGTAGACGTTGTCGACCCACGGTCCGAACGGATCGAACGTCACCGATGCGACGTAGCGCGCGAAAAGGCCCTCGCGCATCGACGGGATCATCGTCGATACCGCGAGCGTGATCGTCGCGCAGACGAGCGCCGCCGGCACCAGGCGCAGCACGCGCGAGCGGACGAACCGCCACGGCGTCGCGCTCGCCGAGGTGTTGTCCAAGGTCCAGGGCGTGCGCGGCACCTTGCC